>NZ_JBFUCA010000765.1:0-1483 GCF_056405475.1 Polaromonas sp. P1_G4 | reverse complement strand
TGCTTGGTCATATCTTCCTCGTCGTCCGTCTCTTTGTCCAAGCTGAGTATGTGGGCGACCCTCCGCTTCGGGGTCTGGTACTGGTGTGTTATGTCTTGGGTGTCTTGGAAGATCTCGATCAGGAAATCTATTTCCTTCATTAGCGCTTTCCGAGTTCGTGCTATTACCCATCCAATTGCGAACACCATTGTAAGTAGCCTCACACATCTGAGAAGTAGCATTTGCAATCGCCGAGCCATAGTTCTTAATAAAAAAATATGTCCCACCAACTACCACCACGCCGGTTGCAACGGTTGCACAACTCACCCATCCAACACCGGGAACAAGACACAACAAACCGGCTGCCGCGGGTACTAACCCACTCGGGTCGGTAAAGCTGTTTGGGTTGCCTCCGACATAACTGTATGTGTTAATGCCACCTCTGAGCCCGATGGGATCGGACTGCATATAGCGCCCGATCCTCGGGTTGTACTCCCKGTTCCAGTTCTGGAACARCCCACTCTCGSCATCAAAGGTYTGCCCMGGCAGYCGCTGGTTRAAGGCGAAGGCCCCMAGGCTGCTCGGATTCTGATCAGGCGCCGTCGCGCCAAAGGGYTCYGCCGTATCCCAGCGCCAMRCRACSGCWTCRTCAMTCTGCCGCGTGATGATTCGTGGCGCACCSAGCTGATCSGTYGAGACGTTGTACAGGCTGATGGCAATGTCGCTTCCTGCTGCCGTCCCCGTCTGCTTGATCACCCCGACCGGGCTGCCCATATAGATGGTTTCATACTGAGGAACGCCATTGGCATCGTACTCACCTAGCAGCTTGCCTCCTTCGTCATAAACGTAGTAAGCCGCACCGGTAGGTACCAGGGCCGTCGGCCCCGTCTTGCTCATCCTCARCTCCAGSGCGCTGTAGCTGTAGTTCACAGTGCCRCCGGCGTTCGTCAYCGTSGCCAGCCTSCCGCGGTCGCTGTAGGTRTAGCTRTTGRYCCCRTCRCTYGTGATGTTGCCGGCCGCATCRTGCACCACGGTGGCGACGCCGGTGCTGTCCTGCGTCTGGTTCAGCCGGTTGCTGGTGCTGGCAATGGTGTTGGGGTAGCTCGTGCCGCCAACGACTTTGGCCGTGCGGTTGCCCGTGGCGTCATAGCTGTACTGGATCGCACTGCTGCCCAAGGTGGCGCTGATCAGTCGGTTCAGGTTGTCATAACCAAAGCTCTGGTCCAGTGCGGGCACCGGGACTCCGTTGCTGGTGTGGGTGTAGCCGGTGATGCGTCCCGCTGTGTCACGAAGAATGGTTCGGCGAATCCCAGTTGTTGTTGGATCACCCAGGTTGTACGCGCTGATCTGGCCGTTGGCATCATAGGCAATCGCCTGAGTCTTGCTGCTGGCCCAGCTCCAGCCGGTCAGTTTGCTTTCAGCATTGGTCGTTGGCATCATAGGCAATCGCCTGAGTCTTGCTGCTGGCCCAGCTCCAGCCAGTCAGTTTGCTTTCAGCATTGGT
>NZ_JBFUCA010000764.1:0-1490 GCF_056405475.1 Polaromonas sp. P1_G4 | reverse complement strand
GGGCAATGTGGGCGTAGGCGTCGCTGGGCTTCATGGCGGGCGCCAGATCGCTCAGGTAGACCTCGGTTGTCAACCGCGCGATGTCGTACTTGGCGTACAGCGTATGGATGTGCTGGCACAGGTCGGCCAGGCCCATGCGCTCGTACTTGGGGTACTTCTGGCAGAACTCGGGCAGGATGCGCCACATCGGCTGGTTCTTGTCGTAGTCGTCCTTGAACTGCTGCAGCGCCGTCAGCAGCGTGTTCCAGCGGCCCTTGGTGATGCCGATGGTGAACATGATGAAGAAGCTGTAGAGGCCGGTTTTCTCGACGATCACGCCGTGCTCGGCCAGAAATTTGGTCACGATGCTGGCCGGGATGCCGGTTTTGGCAAACTTGCCGTTCAGGTCGAGGCCGGGCGTGACGATGGTGGACTTGATCGGGTCCAGCATGTTGAAACCGGTGGCCATCTGGCCAAAGCCATGCCAGTTGTTGGCGCCGTTTCTGGCCGTCTTGGCGCTGCGGGACTCGCCCTTGATGATCCAGTCCTGCGATTCGCCAATGCCCTCTTCGACCAGCTTGTCCGGCCCCCAGACCTTGAACCACCAGTCGGTGCCGTATTCCTCGTCGATCTTGCGCATGGCGCGGCGGAAGTCCAGCGCTTCGGCAATGCTTTCCTCAACCAGCGCCGTGCCGCCGGGAGGCTCCATCATGGCAGCGGCCACGTCGCAGCTGGCGATGATGCTGTATTGCGGCGAGGTTGACGTATGCATCAGGTAGGCCTCGTTGAAGAGGTGCCTGTCGAGTTTGGTGTTCTGCGAATCCTGCACCAGCACGTGACTGGCCTGGCTGATACCCGCCAGCAGCTTGTGGATGGACTGCGTTGCGTACACCACCGCATTCTTCGGCCGGATGCGGCTCTTGCCCATGGCGTGGTAGCTGCCGTAGAACGGGTGGAAGGCGGCGTGCGGCAGCCAGGCCTCGTCAAAGTGCAGGTTGTCGATGTAGCCGTCCAGCATGCCTTTGATGGTTTCGGTGTTGTAGAGCACGCCGTCGTAGGTGGACTGCGTCAGTGTCAGCACACGCGGCTTGACCTTGCTGCTGTCCACGCCCTTGAGCAATGGGTTGGCATCGATCTTGGCGCGGATGGCTTCGGGTTCGAACTCGCTCTGCGGAATCGGGCCAATGATGCCGAAATGGTTGCGCGTCGGCTTCAAAAACACCGGAATCGCACCCGTCATGATGATGGAATGCAGGATGGACTTGTGGCAGTTGCGGTCAACGACCACCACGTCACCGGGTGCCACCGTGTGGTGCCACACCATCTTGTTGCTGGTGGATGTGCCGTTGGTCACGAAGAAGCAGTGGTCGGCGTTGAAGATGCGTGCGGCGTTGCGCTCGCTGGCGCCGATGGCGCCGTCGTGATCCAGCAACTGGCCGAGCTCTTCCACCGCGTTGCAGACGTCGGCGCGCAGCATGTTCTCGCCAAAAAACTGGTGGAACATCTGGCCG
>NZ_JBFUCA010000763.1:0-1494 GCF_056405475.1 Polaromonas sp. P1_G4 | reverse complement strand
CTACGATAACGGCCGGCGCCTTAGTAATCAATCCGGCCACGCGGGCCGTTCACCTGAACGGAAAATCGGTTGAGCTGGCCCCGCGGGAGTTCGGTGTCTTGCTGGCTTTAGTGGAGGTTAGGCCCCGCGTACTGTCACGGCCGCAGATTGAAGCCCGGCTCTACAGTTGGGGCAATGCGCTCGACAGCAACGCCGTGGAGGTTCATGTGCATCACCTGAGAAAGAAGCTGGGTGAGGACGTAATACGCACACTGCGCRGCGTCGGTTACTTCGTACCGGAGAAACCATGAGGGTTGCGCAGATGTCGCTGACCACGAGCCTTATGGCTTGGGCGCTGGGCGCGCTATTGATTGTCTGGGGTGGTTTTATCGCATTGGGCTACCGCACGGGTATTCACGAGGCTGACGAGCTCACGGATGGCCACTTGGCCAGCGTCGCTTTTCTTGAACTTGCGGAAAGTTTTGCCGGTGTCGACTCACGCACTGACTTCAGCAACACCGCCGCGCTGTCCAACCTGAAGAGTCACGATTACCAGCGCTCCATGAGCGTGGTGATGTGGGACGGGCAAGGCAAAACGCTTATGCGTATCGGAGACGCGCCGCCTGTCGCTTTCAATATGCGCGAAGGCTTTGAGAACCTGACGCTGGGCTCACCGCCGGTTCCCTGGCGGGCATTTTCGCGCTGGGACGGGCCTGACCGAACGCGCAAGGTAACCGTGCTGCTTGATTCAGCAGAGCGTGATGACCTGGCAAAAGACATTGCCGGGCAAGTTGCCGGCCCCGGTTTTTGGCTGCTGCCCGTGGTTGCGCTGGCGCTGGGCTTTGCAATCCACCGGGGTTTAAGACCCCTGTACGCCTTGTCGCGCGATGTGGACGCCCTGGACATTCACAGGGCCGCCCCGCTTCAAGGGCCCTACTCGCAGCGTGAGTTCCGGGCTGTTGTGGATTCGATCAACACGCTGGCGAGTCGCTACCAATCGGCCGTTGAAAGAGAGCGGGAACTGGCCAGTGAACTGGCGCATGAACTGCGCACGCCTCTGGCCTCGCTGACCCTGCAGGCGCACGCCTTGAGGCGAGCTGCCTCCGGCGAGGAACGCGATTTACTTTTGTCGCAACTCGAGCAGGACGCTTTGCGGGCAGGCCAGGTCCTGGCGAACCTACTGGCGCTGGCGCGCGCAAGCCGGACCGACTTGCTCGAAGCACGGCAAGCGTTGAACCTGGATGAAATAGCGCTGAGCGAGATAGCCGAGTTCGGCCAGGCTGCCATGGAAACCCGACATGATCTATCCTTGGTGAGYCCGGGCTTCTTCAGCATTGAGGGGCACGCGGTACTGCTAAGGCTGGTGCTTCGCAATCTGGTTGAAAACGCCTTGAGCCATACGCCACCGGGAACCCGCGTGGAAGTGCAACTGGACCCTGTGGCCCGTTGGCTCCAGGTGTGTGATTCGGCCAAAAAAGACATTCAAGTCCTTGCGGTCAGCCTTAACGCGAGCAA
>NZ_JBFUCA010000762.1:0-1502 GCF_056405475.1 Polaromonas sp. P1_G4 | reverse complement strand
GAGTGGGGCCGGCGTTGCGCGCACGACCTGGCTGCGGTGCAGGCCCTGTTCAAGGCCGCCCAGGTGATCGAGTTCGTGAAGCGCCCTTCGCTGGACAACATGCTGGCCAAGCGGGTTGACTTCCTGACGGCTTATCAGAACGCGGCATATGCGCAGACCTACCAGGCTTTTGTGGAGAAGGTGCGCGCTGTGGAAGCGCCGCTGGGCAAGACGCTGCTGACCGAGGCGGTGGCCCGGTACCTTTTCAAACTCATGGCTTACAAAGACGAGTACGAAGTGGCGCGCCTGCACACCGACACGGGCTTCCTGGACAAAGTCAACGGCATGTTTGAAGGCGACTTCAAGCTCAATTACCACCTGGCGCCGCCCATGATTGCGTCCAAAAACGACAAGGGCGAGCTGCAGAAGAAGCAGTTCGGCCCCTGGATGCTGGGCGCATTCAAGGTGTTGGCTCGCCTGAAAGGTCTGCGCGGCACGCCGCTGGATGTCTTTGGCCGCACGGAGGAGCGGCGCACCGAGCGGGCCCTGATTGAGGAATACAAGGCGAGCCTGCAGGACGTGATGGCTGGCCTGACGGCCGAAAACCACGCCACGGCGTTGGAAATCGCCCGGATTCCAGAAATGATCAAGGGTTATGGCCATGTCAAGGCACGCCACCTGGCAGCAGCGCGGCCCCAGTGGGCCGCGTTGATGGAATCCTTTCGTACCCCCGGATCTACCGTTCAGCGGGAAGCGGCTTAAAGCCTGGACCGGCGCCGGCCTCGCCGCCGGTCCGGTGTTTCCTTCATGGAGCGGCTTTGCTGCGGAGCTTGCAGCAGCCCTTTGCGCGCAACCCCGGCTTGAAAAGCCCCTGGTGCGCGCCAGTTACCCCCTTCTGCGGATGCCCCGCCGCATACAATCGTGAACTCTGTGCGCTGTCCGTGCCGGATGGCGCGCGCCAGTGTGTCTTTTAAATCGTTGTGGAGTTAGCCGTGTTCATTTCTTCCGCCTTTGCCCAAACCGCTCCCGCTGCCGCTGCCGGCGGTGACATGATGTCCTCGCTGACGGRCATGCTGCCTCTGGTGCTGATGTTCGTGGTCCTGTACTTCGTCATGATCCGCCCGCAGATGAAAAAGCAGAAAGAGCATCGCGCCATGATTGAGGCGCTGGCCAAGGGCGATGAAGTCGCCACCGCAGGCGGCCTGCTGGGCAAGGTGACCAAGCTGGGCGATGTGTACCTGACCCTCGAACTGGCGCCAGGCGTCGAAGTCCAGCTGCAGCGCAGCGCGATCATCCAGGTGCTGCCCAAAGGCRCTATCAATCCAGCCAAATAAGGCTTTCGCCGGCCRCAACGGCCGGCAGGCCTGACTTTGTTCATCCGTCCACCAGGAACAGCCCTCTCATGAATCGTTATCCGGCCTGGAAGTACGCCATCATTGTGATTGCGTTCATCGTCGCAGCCCTGTACACGCTGCCCAACTTTTTCGGCGAAGCGCCTGCGGTCCAGGTCTCCAGCGCCAAGT
>NZ_JBFUCA010000761.1:0-1504 GCF_056405475.1 Polaromonas sp. P1_G4 | reverse complement strand
GGCGGCGCCGGCACGCGAAGATCTGGTGATCGGTCAGGTGGCGCCGCTGACAGGCACCATCGCCGGAACCGGTAACGAATACGTGGCCGGCGGCGCTGCGTATTTCGCCTATGTCAACGACAACGGCGGAATTTATGGTCGCAAGATACGCGTCGCACTGAAAGACGACAGCTACAAGCCGGAGCAGACCCTTGCCCTGACGCGCCAGCTGCTGGCCGAGGAAAAGCCTTTGGCACTGTTCGGTTTTGTCGGAACCGGCAACGTGCTGGCCCTGAACAAGAACAAGGTGCTTGAGGAAGCGGGCATCGCCCTGCTGGCACCTTACACGGGCGCCCAGGATTTGCGTGACCCGGTGAACCCCCTGATTTTCCACATCCGGGCCAGCTACGCCGACGAAACTGCCCGCATGGTGGAACACCTGCACACCATTGGCCTGCGCCGCTTCGCGGTGATGTACCAGGACGACCCCTTCGGCAAAAGCGGCCTGGCAGGTGCGGAAAGCGCGCTGAAAAAACTGGGCATGACGGCCGTGGCCACGGGCAACTACGACCGCACCAAGCCTGAGGAAGTCGATGGAGCGGTCGCGGCCATCACCCCRGCCAATCCTGACGCCATCATCATGGTTTCAGTCAACCGCGCCTCCGCCGCTTTCATCAAGAAGATGCGGGCACAAGGCAGCAAGGCTCGCCTGTTCAGTATCTCGGTGGTGAATTTCAAGGAACTGCTCAAAAATGCCGGGGAGGACAACGCCCGCGGCATCGGTATTTCCCAGGTCATGCCCTACCCTTATTCCACCCTGGCGCCGGTGGCCCGCGAGTTCCAGACCCTGATGGCCAAATACCAGCCGGACAAGGTGGTCTCCTACGCCAGCATGGAGTCCTTCATTGCAGCCAAGATTCTTGTTGAAGCCATGCGCCGCAGCGGTGCCGATCCAACGCGCCAGAAAATCATCACCCAGCTGGAGAAGATGAACAACTACGACGCAGGAGGCTTCAAGGTCAGCTTTTCGCCGGAGAACCGTGTCGGCTCGAAGTTTGTTGAAGTGACCGTGATCGGCCGCGACGGCAGGTTGCTCAAGTAGCGCGGCGCACTTCCAGGATCTCGTACTCCATCGCTTCCTCGTAGGTCTTGGCGTCGTTCAGCGCTAGGTGCAGCAGAATCCTGGGCGCATGGGCCTTGATAACCCTGTGCATCAACACGCCGACGACGACCATCGGCAGGCCCACCCAGAGGTAGCCGTACATGGAAAGCACCACACCGATGCCCAGGAGGGGCAAGGAAATRCCGACAACAAACAGGCGGTGCTTGACGTATTTTTGCGCACGCTCCGGATTCACGATCACGCGGAACCGGCCGTGCGGCAGGCCGGTGCGGAATTCCTGGTGCGGAACATAAATCGCTGACGGGCTTTCAGGGGGTTCAGTGCCTTCACTTTTTCCGGTCTCGATTCCGGTTTCGGAATTTGTCTCTGTCATTTTTTTTCCCGTCAGTTTGAATTCAACAA
>NZ_JBFUCA010000760.1:0-1512 GCF_056405475.1 Polaromonas sp. P1_G4 | reverse complement strand
AACTTCTACCGCTCGACATGGGCCCCTTCATTGGTCAGCCTGACAGTTTTTCGCGTGCGATCGACCTTGCCCAGCATTTCATTGATGACCAGCTTAATGTGGAGCAAAGTCCGCAGGCCTTTGAAAAAGCACTGCGCAACCGCGTTCCCGATACCGACCTTACGGAGACGAACGCCCGCGAGCTTTACGCCGTGTATCAGGCCATGCGCAATGCCAAGCTCAACAACCGTGACAGCATTTGGCGTTTTGTGCTGCAAAACCTATACCAACCTATCTTCATGCACCGCATGTTTGATGTGGTAGTTGCCAATCCACCATGGCTTACTTATGCAGATATCAGTAGTGGCGACTACCAGGCCGATGTGCGGTCGCTGGCCGCTTACTACGGCTTGATGCCCGGGTCCAAAGCTAACAACCCTCACATTGATTTGTCGGCGGTTTTTTTGTCGCACTGCGGCAAGTATCTTGCCAAAGACGGTGGCCAGCTTGCTTTTGTATTGCCTCGTGCTTTTTTAAGTGCAGATCAGCATCAGAACACTCGCAACGGGGAGGCCCGCGGCTTTAAGCTTACCGAGGTGTGGGACCTCAAAGGTGTTTCGCCTTTGTTCAATGTACCCGCCTGCGTTTTGATGGCGACCGCCGCGCACGCCGAGGGGGTCGATACCCAGCGCCAGCGTGCTTTGCCGCGTAACGGTCTGGTTGGTCGCGTGCTGCACGGCAAGCTGCCCCGACCGCATATGCATTGGAGCGATGCGCAGACMTTTATCAAGGAAGACAACACGCGCTGGTATTTTCAGGAACTGGGTAATGCGCAAAGCAAAAGGAAGCGTTCTGCTCTGGTTGAAACCCGGCTGCAAGGTGGCAGCGGCGGTAACGTCTATGCGCCGCGCTTTAAGCAAGGGGCAACTATCGTGCCACGCGCTTTTTACTTTGTCCAGTCTCAGGGCGTTTTGCTTGACGGCCTTACCGATCTGGTTGATCGGGTAGTTAACTTGCGCACTCATCCGCTAGCCGTTGAGGGGGCCAAGAAGCCCTGGGACGGCATTGCCTTGTCGGGTGCCATGCAAGGTAAATACCTGTTTCGTACTGCGTTGGCGCGCAATGTCTTACCCTTTGCCTTGGTTAATCCGCCATTGGTAGCTATGCCTCTTATTAAAGAGGGCGACCTTGACTCAAATGGACTGCCGTTGCCAGGCAAGCAACACTGGCGTTTGTTGGATGCGGCTGAGCTAACCGTGCGTGGTGATTTGGAGGCTGCGCGGTGGTTCGGGCAGTGTGAACGTCTGTGGGATGAGCGACGCAGCGATAGTGCGAAAAAGCAAAAATCAAGTATGACGGATTGGCTCGATTGGCAGCACAAGCTGACGGGGCAGCCCGTTGACGGAAAGTGGGCTGTTCTTTATACCGCCTCAGGCGCAGATGCCTCGGCCGCGATGTTGGATGTACAACAAGATGGCGTTCGACTAATTGCGGATCACAAAACGTACGTTATTTTTGTAAAAACCTCAGATG
>NZ_JBFUCA010000759.1:0-1516 GCF_056405475.1 Polaromonas sp. P1_G4 | reverse complement strand
CTGTGGGTGACCCTGATACCCACGGGCGCCTGGCGGCGTTTGTACTCGTTGATGCGGATCAGCTGGGCCACGCGCACGACCAGCGCGCGGTCAAACCCGGCAGCGGCGATGGCATCCACGCCCTGGTCGTTCTCCATGTAGCGCTCCAGGATGGCATCCAGCACCTCGTAGGGCGGCAGGCTGTCCTGGTCGGTCTGGTCGGGCCGCAACTCGGCGCTGGGCGGCCGCGTGATGATGCGCTCGGGAATCGGGTTGCTGCCCGTGCCGTACGGGTCGTTTTCGTTGCGCCAGCGCGCCAGGCGAAACACCGTGGTCTTCAGCAGGTCCTTGATGACCGCAAAGCCGCCGGCCATGTCGCCGTAGAGCGTGCAATAGCCGGTAGCCATTTCACTCTTGTTGCCGGTGGTCAGCACGATGGAGCCGAACTTGTTCGACAGCGCCATCAAAAACACGCCGCGGATACGCGCCTGGATGTTTTCCTCGGTCGTATCTTCCTTCAGGCCCTTGAACTCACCGGCCAGCGAAGCCTTGAAGGCCTCGAACTCCGGCACGATGGAAATCTCGTCGTAACGCACCTTCACGCGCTCGGCCATCTCGCGCGCATCGATCCAGGAGATGTCTGCCGTATAGGGCGAAGGCATCATCACCGCGCGCACCTTGTCGGCGCCCAGCGCATCCACCGCGATCGCCAATACCAGTGCCGAATCAATGCCGCCCGAAAGCCCCAGAATGGCACCCGGAAAGCCGTTTTTACCGAGGTAGTCGCGCACGCCCAGCACCAGCGCGTCCCACAGGTCCGCCTCATGGCTGCGTTCAGGCACCGTACTTGCTATTAATTTAATAGCTGCTTGCGCTCGTCCTGCCTGAATTACAAACAGATTTTCCTTGAAGCTTTCAGCCCTTCCGGCCAGCGCGCCATCGGCCTGCAAGGCAAAAGACGCGCCCTCAAATACGATTTCGTCCTGCCCACCCACCAGGTGCGCATAAATCAGCGGCAACCCGGTAGCCTGGGCCCGGACCTGCATCATCTGCTCGCGTTCGCCGCCTTTGCCGACATGAAACGGCGACGCGTTGATGACCGCCAGCAGTTCGGCCCCCGCTTCCCTGGCCAGGCGTGCCGGCTCTTCAAACCAGGCGTCTTCGCAGATCAGCAGCCCGACGCTGACGGCGTCATCGCCCTCCCCGGCCTGGAACACGCAAGTGCCCTGCCCCGGCGTGAAATAGCGGCGTTCGTCAAACACCTGGTAATTCGGCAGTTCGCGCTTGGCATAGGTGTCGACGACGCGGCCCTCGCGCAGCACCCTGGCCGCGTTGTGGCGCTGCTGCACTTCCACGCTTTTGGTGCGCAGCCCCTTGCCGTTGTCGCCGTGGGTGGGCGTGCCCACCACCACTGTCAGGCCTTTTAACCCGGCCAGCTCGCGGGCCACCAGATTCACGGCATCATCACAGGCCTGGATGAACGATGGGCGCAAGAACAGGTCTTCTGCCGCATAGCCGCAAATGGCCAGCTCAGGCG
>NZ_JBFUCA010000758.1:0-1516 GCF_056405475.1 Polaromonas sp. P1_G4 | reverse complement strand
GAAACCGACTTTGTGGCGGTGACCAAGCTGGTGAACCAGGCCATGGTGCTGGTGGTGAACGACAAGGCGAAGTATGGAACGCCGGCGAGCATTCTGGCGGCGGCCAAGGCCAACCCGGGCAAGCTGACGTATGCCTCTTCAGGTGACGGCAGCCCGCAGCACCTGGCGGGGCTGATGTTTGAAAGCCAGACCGGCGCGAAGCTGCTGCACGTTCCCTACAAGGGCGGTGCGCCGGCCATTACCGACCTGATTGGCGGCGTGGTGGACATGGCCTTTGCCCCGCTGCCGGAGGCGCTTCCGCACATCAAGTCGGGCAAGCTGCATGCGGTGGGTGTGCTGAGTGAGAAACGGGCCATCTCTGYGCCGGACATTCCCACACTGCGCGAAGGCGGTGTGAACAATGTGGTGCTGTCGGCCTGGATCGGCCTGCTGGTTCCCGCCAAAACGCCTCAGCCCGTGATCGACAAGCTCAGCAAATCCGCGAAGGCGTTTCTGAGAGGCGATGCCAAAACCAGACTGCTGGAAATCGGCATGGAGCCGGCACCCGATGAGGCCAAGCCCCTGGCCCAAGTGATTTCAGAAGAGATTCGCATCCACGCCGACCTGGTGAAAGCCGCCGGCCTGGTGCCGCAGTAAAAGCGAAAGACGCTGGCCGGGCTGGGGCGCATGCCCCAGGCAGCCGTCGATCGAAAGCTAAGCCAAAGCCTCGGCGGTCACACCTTCGATCACGCTTCGCGCGTTGCGCGCAGCCGCAACGCCCATGTTCACGTAGGCGTTGCTCGTGACACCGCCGATGTGGGGGCTCAGGATGAGACCCGGCTCGTTCTGGAAGGGGTGCCCTGGCGCCATGGGTTCCACGCTGAAGCTGTCCAGGCCCGCAGAATGGACTTGCCCGCTACGAAGGGCTTCGAGCAAAGCGGCTTCATCCACCAGCCCCCCGCGCGCCGTGTTGACGATGATCACACCCCTCTTGCACTTTGCCAGCGTGGTGCCATTCAGCAGGTTGCGGTTCTCGTCCGTCAGCGGGCAATGCAGCGAAATCACGTCGGCGTTTTGCCAAAGCGTTTCGAGCTCGACCCGTGTCATGAATTCCGGCAGCTCTTTGGCGTAAGGGTCAAAGCCCAAAACTTCCATGCCCACTGCACTCGCCATGCGTGCAAAGCGCAGGCCGATGGCGCCCAGGCCCACCAGCCCGACAGTCTTGCCATACAGCTCCACGCTTTTGTGGGTGGCCTTGTCCCAGTGGCCGGCGCGCATGCGTGCGTCCAACACCGGAATTGACTTGGCGCAGGCGAGCATCAATGCCAGGGCCTGCTCGGCGACGGCATTGGCGTTGGCGCCGGCCGCGGCACGAACTTCAACGCCCCGCGCGACGGCGGCCACCTTGTCAATGGTGTCGGTGCCGCTGCCGTGCTTGGAGATCACGCGCAGCGATGGTGCTGCCGCAATGGCGGCAGCACCCACCTTGCTGTAGCGCACGATGATGCCCACCGGGTCGTGTCGTTGGCAGAGGGCG
>NZ_JBFUCA010000757.1:0-1518 GCF_056405475.1 Polaromonas sp. P1_G4 | reverse complement strand
CTTTCGCACAAGACCGACCTGAACTTTGCGGTAACGGCCATGGGTAGCGCACCGCACCTGGCTGGTGTTGCGGTCGAGCGGGCGAGCAAGGCGAAGTGGCAGTACATCCCCTACAAGGGCGGTTCGCAAGCCGTCAGCGATACGATCGCCGGCCAGACCCAGGTGTTGATGAACGGCATGCTGGCCACCTTGCCGCATGTGCAAAGCGGGAAGCTGAAGATCCTGGGTGTCTCCAAGAGTACGCGCATGCCGCTGATTGGCAATGTGCCGACGCTGGCGGAGCAGGGGCTTGCCAACTTCGAGTCGGGCACCTGGCAGGGCTTGCTGGTGGCTAATGGTACGCCGGCAGCCGTCATCAATCGCCTCAACACAGAGCTCATCAAGATCATCCGCAGCCCGGACATCCGCGCCAAGTTGGCGGGACAAGGCGCCGAGGTAGTGACCATGACACCGGCACAGCAGGATGTGTTTTTCAATCAGGAGCGCAGCCGCTGGGCCAAAGTTGTTGCAGAAGCAAACATCAAACTGGATTGAAAAATCGTTGCGTGATTTAGTGGTGATATTGCCTGATATCTTTGGGTTGTGAGCGCGCATCCGTGGGAATATCGAGCAAGGGATTCAATCTTGAAAAGAAACGAGTCGGCCCATCAGAGGCTGGCCGTTATTAGCCACGCCAGGAGACAAAAACATGCGGACTTCATTCAAGGGGCTTTTGTGCCTCTCTTTTGCCCTATGCGCGAGCGCCGCCATGGCTCAGACCAAGCTGCGGGCATGGAACATCCATCCCGATGGTTATCCGGTATCGGAAGCCATGAAGAGTTTTGTAGAGCAGGTGGCCAAGAGCACCAGTGGTCGCTACAACATCGAGCTTTTCAACAGCGGCACACTTGGCGACCAGCCCAAGGCCGTTCAGATGCTCAAGAGCGGCGAGATTGACGTGGCTGAGTTCAGCTCGGGCCCGCTGTCGGATGCCGTGCCGGGTATCAAGGTACTGAACCTCCCTTTTCTATTCACCGACTCCGCACACATGTTCCGCCACCTGGACGGCAAGCTGGGCGAACGGTTTTCTGCCAACCTGAAGGCTGCTGGCTTCGTTGTACTGGGTTGGTACGACGGTGGTGGACGTTCTTTTTACTGCGTCAAACCCGTCAACAACATCAGGGACCTGGCCGGCATGAATATCCGGGTTCAGCAGTCCGAGGTTTATATCGAAATGGTGAAGCTCATGGAGGCCAAGCCGGTGGCCTTGCCTTTCAAGGATGTGCTGAGCGCCCTGGAACAGGGTAAAGTGGATTGTGCCGAGAACAACCTGCCTTCGTATGAATCCACCGGCCACTACAAAGTCGCAAAAAACGTTTATATGACCAACCACGTGATCTCGCCCGAAGCGCTGGTGGTGTCGACGAAACTCTGGGACAAGCTGAGCAAGGAAGACAAGGCCGCTTTCGCCGATGCCGGGGCCAAGTCGGCCATCCTGATGCGCGAGTTGTGGAACAAGCGAGTTGCCGCTGCCCTGGA
>NZ_JBFUCA010000756.1:0-1525 GCF_056405475.1 Polaromonas sp. P1_G4 | reverse complement strand
GATATAAAACGGGAAGTAGCCTGAACCGGGGCCATCGGTGGTCCAGCCGGACCCCAGGGCCCAACTGCCCTGGATGACCACGGCACCCAGGATGACAATACAGGTGGCTACGATCGCTTCAACAACATAGGTCGCGACGCCCGAGCGGGCTTGCGCGCCGGATTCTTGGTTTGGCTCCATGAGCAACTCCGTTGGATTGAGTGCCCTGTACCAGGGCGAACTTGATTGATTGTGGGGCTGACACTTGGCCAGCCCGCAGGAGAAAACCCGTCGAACGGGTTTTCTTTATCGTTACTTCGCGATGAAGCCGGCTTCCTTCATCAACTCACGATGGCGCTGCTCTGCGCCGCCCAGCCATTTTCCGAACTCGTCGCCGGACATCGACGTCTGGTTGAACGCACCTTTTTCCATGTAGTCTTTCCACTCGGGGGTCTCGCGGACTTTCTTGAGCAGGTTGACATAGAACTCGAGCTGGTCTTTCGATACGCCAGGCGCCATGAATATGCCGCGCAGCATGGTGTAGTCGGTGGGCACGCCAGCTTCCTTGCACGTCGGGATGTCGGCCCATGACAGGGTGTCGGTGACTTTGGTCTTGTAGGGCATGCGTTTGTCGTCGAAGACGCACAGAGCCCGAAGCTGGTTGGCGCGCCACTGGGCGACGGCCTCGATCGGGTTGTTGAYGGAAGAGTCGACGTGCTTACCGACGAGCTGGACCGCGACTTCACCGCCTCCCTTGAATGGGACATAGATGAATTTTGTGCCTGTGGCCTGCTCAATGCCGACAGTGATGATCTGGTCTTCCTGTTTGGAACCCGTGCCGCCCATCTTGATTTTGCTGGGGCCTGCGGCTTTTACGGCTGCCAGGTAGTCCTTGGCGGTCTTGGCGGGGTTTTCTGCGTTGACCCATAGCACGAACTGGTCGAGCGCCATCATGGACACGGGCGTCATGTCGCGCCAGTTGAAGGGAACACCTGTCGCCAGAGGTGTGGTGAAGAGGTTGGACAGCGTGATAATGATCTTGTGTGGGTCACCTTTGGCGCCCTTGACTTCGAGGAAGCCCTCCGCGCCAGCACCGCCGGATTTGTTGACGACGATCAGCGGTTCTTTCATCAGCTTGTGCTTGATGATGATGCCTTGCATCAGTCGGGCCATCTGATCGGCCCCGCCGCCGGTACCCGCAGGGACCACGAACTCCACTGGCTTGGTGGGCTCCCAGGCTGCATGGGCGGGGAAGGCCGTCAGCGCCGCTGCCGCGATGGCGCATGTCCCCGCTGCAGTCAATTTATTCCTGATGCTCGCAAATCTGGTTTTCATCACGTTGTCTCCTGTATTGGGTAACTCTGTTTGGGCTTGGAACTTCTTTACTGATTCCCTGGCCGGAGCATATTGCACGCGTATGGTCTTACCAAGTGGACGAAAAACTCTTGACAGGGGTCAAGTTTGTGGGATTTTCGATGCCCTCTAGGGTTTGTCCCGAGCTGTTTTGCTCCATGGCGGGCGCTTGATAGCGTATCTCCCTAGGAGG
>NZ_JBFUCA010000755.1:0-1530 GCF_056405475.1 Polaromonas sp. P1_G4 | reverse complement strand
CCTCAATTCAACAATTAGAGTTAACTCGTAACCAATAGAAACAACCATCAGATTACCGGCCAAGCCGAATGTCATTTTCGAAAGGGGACAGGTAGCCGGGCAGCGCCAACGGGAAGCCGGAGGATGAGGAAAACAAGGAGAAAAGAGGGGGAAGGGAGGAAAGGGCAACGCCCCAGGCGCAACAAGCCAGGCGAACTCCAACGCGGAGCATGGCGGGGCGGAAGACATAACCGCATAGTCGCGGCCGCTCGCCGCGGGCAGAGTGGCGAAAGACAAGCTGCCCGAACTCGGTGCCAAGCTCGCTCAAAACTCGCTTCTTCACGGCCCGCCCTGTTCTGTCAGGGCAAGCCGCGAAAGAAGGAGGAAAGTTACCTCACGGCATCACGCAAGCGCGCAAACACCTTCCAGAACGCAGCCTCCTGCGTGGTTGCAAAGTTGATGCGCATCAATGTGCTGGGTTTGCGCGCCGCGTGAAACAAGCCGCCAGGCGCAATCAGGTAGCCCTCGTCCAGCATGCGCTGGGACAACGCATCGGTGTCGACGCCCGTGTCCACCCAGCCGAACAGGCCGGCGGGCTCCGCAGCAAATGTGCAGCCGTGAGCCAGGGCCAATTTGACGCTGCGTGCACGCGCGCCGTCAAGCCGGGTGCGAATACGCTCGGCATGCCGGCGTAACTGGCCCTGATCTATGCACCAGGCCAGCGCCTTCTCCAGCAGGGCTGGCGTGGTTAGCGTGGCCAGCAGTTTGGTGTCCAGCAGGCGCTCGATGAGGTCGGGGGGTGCGGCCATGAAGCCGACGCGCCAGCCGGGTGCCAGGATCTTGGCGAAGCCGCTGACATAAATCGTGCGCTGCAGCCCATCGAGGGCGCATAGCCGCGTGGCATGCTCAGGCGCCAGGTGGCTGTAGGTGTCGTCTTCAACAATGTGGAAGTTGTGTTGCATCGCCAACTGCAGCACGCGGTGGGCGCTGCCGGGCGTGAGGCAGTAGCCCGTCGGGTTGTGGAATACGCTGACACTGACAAACAGCTTGGGCTGGTGGATTTCGCAGTATTGGGCCATCACCGCCAGGTCCGGGYCGTCGGCGCGGCGCGGTACCGGCAGGATGCGCATGCCTAAAGCGTCCAGTCGGGCGAACTCCACCGCCCAGCCGGGCTCCTCCACCATCACACAGTCCCCGGCACGCAGCAGCGTCCGGCTGACGATGTCGAGCGCATGGGTGGCGCCAACGGTGGTGATGATCTGCTCGGGCGCGGCGTGCACATTGAGTGCACTGAGCTTCTGCGAAAGCGCGCGGCGCAGGCCGCTGTCGCCCATGGGTTCACCGTACTGGAGCGAAAAGTCCCGCAACGCGCTGACGCTGGTGACTTTGCGGACGGCGGCCGGCATGAAGGTGGTTTCGAGCCAGTCTGGTGGAAACACGCCCATGCCGGGTTGCGGCTTGTTGCTGACCTTGTGGAACATCCCGCGGATCAGCGCCGTCGCATCCACCGGCGCCTGGCGCGTGGCCATCCAGGTCGCAGTGCTCCAGGCG
>NZ_JBFUCA010000754.1:0-1532 GCF_056405475.1 Polaromonas sp. P1_G4 | reverse complement strand
GTGCTGGAGTGCGTGCTGTGCCGCAGTGATGGCGAAGCGGTTGCCATCAACCTCGATATCGATCCTGTGGAGAAGCCAGACACGGTGCTGTGGGTGGACCCGACCCATCCCCATGGGGGCGTCTAAAAATACGTGTAAAGCCTGGGTGAAGGCTGTATGAGGGCGGTGTGAACACGTGCTGAAGTGCGCAAAAGCGCACACTTTCACCTGAACGCGGAAAGCTTTCCTTACGAATGTCACTTCGTCCTACAGGATGTATCCGTCAGTGTTGTTACAACCGGGGCTCACACACAGGAGTTCCATCATGGACACCAACAACCAAGTTAATCAACCCGCCGTTCAACCCCAGCCTGCCTCGCAGCCGGGCTTCTCGCAACGCCTGCAGCACAGCAAGGCGCTTGTCGCCATCGTTGCCGTGCTCGGCGTGACCGTCATGGCGCTGGCCGCCGCGCTGGTCGTCAACCGGTCCGACGCGCAGCCGGGTGGATCGGCTGCCGCCAATGAACCTGCGCAAACTTCCAAGCTGGCGGCGGACACGTCCAAACACACGCAGCCCGCCAAGCCGCACACCAGCCCGGTCGTGGTCGCGCAAGCCTCGCCGCGCGCCAATGTCTGCGCAAGCTGCGGCACCGTCGAAGCTGTGACCCCTGTTCAACGCCAGGGCAAAGTGAATGGTGTGGATGTGGGTAACACCACCATCGGACTTGGCACAGTGGCCGGCGGCGTTGTCGGCGGCCTTGTCGGTAACCAGATGGGCGGCGGCAATGGCAAAACCGCCATGACCGTGCTGGGTGTTGCCGGCGGTGCATTTGCCGGCAACCAGATCGAGAAAAACATGAAGAAGGTCACCGTGTACGAAGTGCGCGTTCGCATGGACGATGGCACCGTGCGCAACATGGAGCTTTCCAGCGCCGTGGCAGTGGGCTCGAAGGTGATTGTTGAAGGCAAGAATCTCCGTTTGGCCTAAAACATGACCCCCACGGTCGCTCACTTCGTGTAGCTTCCTGCCCCCCGAGGGGGCCGCCCGCCTGTGGCCCGGCAAAGCCGGTTCCACGGCTCATGCTGGCATGAAGAGGGTGGTTCAACAAAAGCGCTGGTGTCCGTCATCGGCGCTTTTTTTTGGCCCTCATCGTGTCCGCTACGGTTCATAAACCCCCGGGCCGGCCCAAGCCTGCGCTGAGGGGTAGCATGGAGCCCTGTTTCTTCCAATTTCCGATCAACTGATCAATATCTCATCGCAGCCTCAACATCAGCTTGAGCAGAAAGACATTCCCATGAAAGCCATCTGGAACGGCGCAGTGATTGCGCAAAGCGACGACACCGTGGTGGTGGAAGGCAACCACTATTTCCCTGAAAGCTCGCTCAACCGCGACTACGTGACCTTCAGCAACCACCACACCATGTGTTCTTGGAAAGGCCAGGCCAGCTATTACTCGTTGCTGGTCAACGGGGAAATGAACACCGATGCCGCCTGGTATTACCCCGATCCCAAACCCGAAGCCGACAACATCAAGGGTCACATTGCCTTCTGG
>NZ_JBFUCA010000753.1:0-1536 GCF_056405475.1 Polaromonas sp. P1_G4 | reverse complement strand
GCACTGGCATGCGGCTATCGAGCAACGCAGTTGTGTCACGACCAGCCGGCAGAGCCTCAAGCAGCGCGCGCAGCAACGACTGCCCTCCGCCGGAGTGCACATTGGTGGCGTGGACAAAAAGGGTTGTTGCCGTTTTAGTTGTCACGTGGTGGCGGGGCTTTTGCCAGTTTCAACTTGTACAGAGCGAACGCAAAACCATGCGTATGGACCGTCCATACCAGCRGGATACCGCAGCCGAGAACCAGAAAATAAGGAATGCTTTGCTGCGGAGCCACGCCGAATTGAACAGCGGTGCTGGCCATCACGACGCCGTAAAGCGAACAGAGAATGGGGTTGCGGGTCAAGGTTCGTATCAAAAGCTCGACAAGCAGCACCAGGAACGTAAAAATAACCATTCCGAGCGCGACAATCCAGAGCGAATTGCTGTAATAGAGGAAGGCCGGCCCGCCAGGCAGGCTTGCAAATCTGAATTTTGTACCGTCGGACTTGAGGTACACAGACTTCGAGATGCTTTGGTAGATATCGGGTTTTCCTATCGCCGGCTTCTCCAGAAAACCGCGACGCAAGAGCGCCGGGTCCTTGCCTGGATAGGCCTGCACGGCCATCAGGCCCTCCAGGCCTATCCATCTGTCAACGCTTAGCTGCAAGAGGCGGGCCGAAAAACCGTCGGTCAGCTGATAACCAAACTCATTGAGTAACAGCCGGGATTGCGCTGAATCCGTGCCCATGGCTTCCGCCCATTTCTTCTTTTCGGCGGCCATGATCGCTTCCAGCTGTATTTTCTCGATATTCAGTTTTCGCATTAATTCAATGATGGGCGGACGTTCCTCTGCCGGCGCAATTTTGAGTTGGGCCTCCAGCGTACCGAGATGGCCGCTGACAATTTCCCAACGGTAGTAGGCCTCGTGATAGGCCGTGCTTGTATACAGACCGGTCTGGTAGAAATAGTTCCGGAATGTCGTGACGGCCGATATGGATATCACCAGCAGCCCGCAAAAGGCAGCGGCAAGCATGATTGTTTTCAGGCGCGACCAGCCCGCCAGCTTGTGCCTGAATTGGTGTAAAACGAAAAGTTGTGGAACGGCGTGAAAGATATAGGCTGCCCGGCTCAGGATCGACGTGCTCGAGAGAAAAGCTTCAATCAAAATGCCATAAGCTGCCAAGGCGGGATTCTTCCCGAGCGTGATGTCCCACCAGGCAAAAAGGGCAACGAAAGTAGCCAGGCCGATGTTGAGCAGCCAGGCTACTACCGAGTTCAGCGGCCACATCAGAGACGCTTTTGGCGCAAGGCCGATTCGATGTATTCCGTATGCCAGATTGACAACCAGCACGCCTGCCGTCGCGAGCGCCAGCGCAAGCCATAGCCATTTCCGATTTGGTTCGTACCATGAGGGCACAATGAGTTTCTTTTCCTCACGCGTGGGGCTGATACGCCTTGCCAGGCCTGCATAGGCTATGCCGCCAGCAATGACACCCAAGCTGGCCACGCTTGCCACCAGCAGTACTTCGTCCCACGCTGCTGGCGCACCCTCGAAC
>NZ_JBFUCA010000752.1:0-1540 GCF_056405475.1 Polaromonas sp. P1_G4 | reverse complement strand
GTTTTGAGGTCGAGACAGCCTGATTTCAGGCGTCAAAATGGCCTCCGACCTAATCAGAGCGAGCGCAAGCAGCTATCAAAATAATAGCGGTTGCGGGGCTTTACGGGTTTCCCGGTCATCACGATGGAAGTTCACCAGGCCATCGGCGGTGAACTTCAGGCGGGCACAACGCATGTGCTGGCCCTGGCCCGGCAAAGGGCCGGAATATAAAAATGCTGCGAAGCGCCCCGGCGCGAACGAGGGAGGGAGGGAGGAGGAGGAGCGCCCCGGGATTGCAGCTGAACCTGGACGGCTCAGAAGGCTTCGCAACAATGAAACTGTTCTCTTGCCAGCGCTACCGGTGAAGGCAAATCGCGCTTGCAGAAGTATGAGAGCACAAGTGCGGGGTAGTTCCCGCAAATAAAAGATCCCTCAGGTAAATTTTTGTTAACGKGCCGCGGGCTTGATGGCCAGCTGTTTTTCGATTTCTTTGACCAGCGCGCCGCCGGCCGGGTCGGCCATGGAGTTGAAGCTGGTGACGCCGACACCATCGCGTGCAATGACGTATTTGTAAAAATTCCAGCGCGGCGTGGTGCCTGTTGTGGCCGCCAGCTTCTGGAACAGGGGATTGGCGTCTTTTCCGGTCACGCTGGTTTTGGTGAACATGGGGAACTTCAYGCCGAAGGTGTTTTCGCAGAAGTCCGCGATCTCCTTGTTGCTGCCTGTTTCCTGCGAAAAATCATTGGATGGAAAACCCAGCACCACCAGGCCCCGGTCTTTGTATTTGGCGTAGAGCGCTTCAAGCCCCTGGTACTGCGGGGTAAAGCCGCAGAAGCTGGCAGTGTTGACCACGACCACCACTTGTCCGCTGTATTGGCAGAGCGTCTGCGGCCTTTCGTCTTGCAACCGTAAAAACGTCTGCTGCAGCAGCGCGGGGCAGGTTGCCGGTGCGGGGCCGGCGGACGCTACGGCAGGTGCCGGTGGCGCTGCCAGCGCGCCGCCGGAGGCCAGCAGCGCAGGGGCAGCCAGCATGATCAGCAAAAGGAACTGGGCCGCCCGGCGGGGGGCGCAAGAGATGGCAGTGGCGGTCATTGGCTAAACTCGCGGGCTGGTGATCGGGCTGATTCAGGTTTATTCTGGCGCTGTCATACATGTTTCACAACATGCCCTGACGATACGCCCGTATCGCGGTGAATGGATTCAGCGGGAATTCAGCCCCGGACTATCCAGGGTCTGCATGGCTTTATTTGGCACAATGCAGTCCGAAAAAGAGCACTTGTGTGGTCCAACACGCCGGAATGGGGTCCGAATTACCCTGATTTGCCGGTAAATAGCGCATAAGTCGCCCGTTGTCACATTAGCCGCCTAAAATCGTTACAAGTACCCAGGATGCTCCCGCAGGACATCCGAGGCAGATATATCTGCATATCCCTTGCGAAGGAGTTCTCATGCTTTATCCCGAACTGTTCAAACAACTTGAATCCGTCCGCTGGGACATGGACAAGGACATTCCATGGGCAAGTTTTGACGCGTCCAAGCTGACCGACGAGCAGGCCCAGAC
>NZ_JBFUCA010000751.1:0-1544 GCF_056405475.1 Polaromonas sp. P1_G4 | reverse complement strand
GGCCTGGTGGGCTCGATGAAATGAACCCAGTCCAAGGTGAAGCACCGTGAATTCCGAAGGCGCCAATGGCGTTTTCGCAGGAAGCGCTGTTGCGAGAGTCAAGGGAATGTCCGAAAGGAAGAAGGAAGAAATCAGGCCGGAACCGCACGGCCTTCACGGTTGAACAGATGAAGCACCGAGGGGTCGAGCTCGACCGCTACATCGTCACCTGCATGCAGCGGTGTCCGTTCGTTCTGGCGCGCTATCAGCGGCACGCCGCCGACGTCGACGTGAATCAGGGTGTCGGCACCGAGTGCCTCGATCAGCTCCACGCGGCCTTGCACACCCAAAGCAACGGCCTGCTTCGGATGCACGCGCAAGCCTTCCGGCCGCACACCCAGGAAACCATCGCTCGGCAGGCGCCCGCCAGTGGCCGCCGAGAAGCTCGGAATCGCGCTTGCCGCCACCATGTTCATCGACGGCATGCCGATGAACTGCGCGACAAACCGGTTCGCCGGGTGGTCGTAGAGCTCGAGCGGCGTGCCGACCTGCTCGATCAGCCCGTCCCTGAGAACCACCACGCGGTCGGCCAGCGTCATGGCCTCGACCTGGTCGTGCGTGACGTAAATGGTCGTCGCGCCGAGCGCGCGGTGCAGCTTGTGGATTTCGACGCGCGTGTTGCCGCGCAGCGCGGCATCCAGGTTGGACAAGGGCTCGTCGAACAGGAACACCTTGGGTGCACGCACGATGGCGCGGCCAATCGCCACCCGCTGCCGCTGTCCACCCGACAGGTCTTTCGGTGTGCGGCCCAGGTACTGGGTGAGGTTGAGCGTTTTGGCCGCGTACTCGACCTTGGCCTGGATCTCGTCCTTCGGCACGCCCGCAAGCTTGAGCGCAAAGGACATGTTGTCGTACACACTCATGTGCGGGTAGAGCGCGTAGCTCTGGAACACCATCGCCAGGTCACGCTTGCCCGAAGGCGTCCAGGTGATGTCCTTGCCGTCCAGCAGCAAGTTGCCTTGGGTGATGGGCTCCAGCCCCGCGATGAGGCGCAGCAGTGTCGATTTACCGCAACCCGAAGGTCCGACGAAGACGATGAACTCGCCCTTGTTGATTTCAAGATCAACACCGCGGATGATTTGGGTTTCCCCGAAACTTTTCTCGATGTTCTTGAGTTCCAGATAAGCCATGGGTCAATTCCTTTCACTTCACCGCACCGAATGTCAGGCCTTGCACCAGCTGTTTCTGGCTGAACCAGCCGAACACGACGATCGGTGCGATCGCCATCAGCGAGGCGGCTGACAATTTGGCCCAGAACAGCCCTTCGGGGCTGGAGTACGAGGCGATCAATGTCGCCAGCGTGCCGGCCTTGGCCGAACTGAGGTTGAGCGCCCAGAAGGCCTCGTTCCAGCTCAGCACCAGGCACAGCAGGCCGGTCGAAGCGAGACCGCCCACCGACAGCGGCAGCACAACATGGCGAAATTCGGTCCAGAGGCTCGCACCGTCCATGCGTGCGGCTTCCAGTATCTCGTTCGGAATGTCCTTGTAGGCGCTGTAGAGCATCC
>NZ_JBFUCA010000750.1:0-1561 GCF_056405475.1 Polaromonas sp. P1_G4 | reverse complement strand
CGGCAAGGATCTCCCCAATGGCGCGGGCGGCATGCTGGTCGTCAAGCGGCCCTGGCCCTCCATGATCCGCACCATCTGGRACGACCCGGACCGCTTCAAGAAAAGCTATTTTCCCGAAGAAATGGGCGGCACGATTTACCTGGCCGGCGACGGGGCAGTGCGCAATGTCGACAACGGCTATTTCCGCATCACCGGCCGTATCGATGACGTGCTGAATGTGTCGGGCCATCGCATGGGCACCATGGAAATCGAATCGGCGCTGGTAGCGCACTCTACGCTGGTGGCCGAGGCCGCCGTGGTGGGGCGGCCCGATGACCTGACGGGCGAGGCCATTGTGGCCTTTGTAGTGCTCAAGCGTTCACGCCCGACGGGTGAAGAAGCCAAGGCGATTGCCAAGGAGCTGCGCGACTGGGTGGGCAAAGAAATCGGCCCGATCGCCAAGCCCAAGGACATCCGCTTTGGCGACAACCTGCCCAAGACCCGAAGTGGCAAGATCATGCGCCGTCTGTTGCGCGGCATCGCCAAGGGCGAGACCATCACCCAGGACACCTCGACGCTTGAAAACCCTGCCATTCTCGATCAGCTGTCTGAAAAGCAGTGATCGAGAACGTGGCGTAGCCGCGTCAGCGAAGCTGGGGCAGGGTTGGGGGACACTCATATCGCGAAGCGATGTGACGTGGCCACAAAACCCTGCCATTCTCGATCAGCTGTCTGAAAAGCAGCGATTCTGAAGTCGGCATAAAAAAAGCCCGTCATTGACGGGCTTTTTTATGGGCGAGAAGCCCTCGGTTATTTCTGGGTCAGGATCCAGGCAACCAGTTTTTTGGCTTCGTCTGGGCTTACCTGGGCGTTGGCTGGCATAGGCACCGGGCCCCAGACGCCTGAACCGCCCTTGATGACTTTGGCAGCGAGCTTGTCGGCTGCGTCTTTTTGCCCAGCATATTTGGCTGCGACATCCTTGTAGGAGGGCCCAACCAGTTTTTTGTCAACGGCGTGGCAAGCCATGCAGTTTTTTGCGGTTGCCAGTTGCAGATCCGCCAGTGCAGGGGTCGATACTGCAAAAACTGCAGCCATGGAAGCGATGACCGAAAGAATGCGTTTCATGGATTGTCCTCGTGGGGAGTTGTGGATTCGGTTACAGTCAATTAACGTCATTGTAGTGGTGCCGGTTGACCCGGGTTTCAAGGGTTGACCCGGCCAGACCACCACACATTCAGAGGAGTTACAGATGTTTTTTCTATTGGTTGGAATTGTTGCGTTGGCACTGAAGTATCTCGAAATCGGGCCCGTTGCCACGTTAAGCTGGTGGATTGTGCTTTCTCCATTCGTGCTTGCAGCCCTCTGGTGGTGGTGGGCGGATGCATCGGGCTATACCAAGCGCAGGGAAGTAGACAAGATGGACAAACGCAGGCAAGACCGCATCGACAAGCAGCGCGACGCCATGGGTATGCTTTCGGCGAAGAAAAAGAAATAGCTGATACAGCGCAACTAGCTAAGACGCCAGGCAAGTTACCCGGTTTTTGCAACTGGCAGCTGGCTCCAAAGCAAAGAGCCCGTGAAG
>NZ_JBFUCA010000749.1:0-1562 GCF_056405475.1 Polaromonas sp. P1_G4 | reverse complement strand
CTCTTTGCCAGGCCACGAAAGAGCCATGCGACAAGCTCATTCGAGAGTTTCAACAACTCAACGAACGCATGCGCGAGCAAGTACGTGCTCGTATGCAGCAAGGCAAGGCGCAGCAGTGAATACACCGGTGCCTAACCCTTCCATCGAGCGGACGTCTTCCAGCAAGCTTCGCTTGCTTCCAGCCGCCGCTCATGTCAAACGTTAGGCCTCACAGCATGCTCGCCATACCTGCCAACGCAATACAAGCATCGCTGTTGGAGTTCATGCAGGAGTTCTGGGGCATAGATCACCCCAACGCTCTTGACTTAGCAGGGCGTCCGCTGAAAGTCAAAGCTGATGAAGTTTTGGCCGAGATTCGGAGGTCGGCAATAACAATCCACCCTCTCTACCACGTCCTGCTATACGTACTCCGCGATATTGCAGATCACTGTGCAGCCATCGATGCTGTAGGGAAGAGCCGCGCTGCGCTGCTGCATGTACGTCACATTGAAGAGTTGTATACGGTTTCAAAGTACCTTCTGGCAACGCCAGGGCGGTACGAGGAGTYCGCATGGCGATGGGAAAACTTCCACACTCTTCATGCAATCCGGAACCGGATTCTGAACCTCAAACAACCTCTCGATCCGCTGATGACAACATGGCTCGAAGCCAACATCGAGACGATGCAAAAGTTGTTCAGCAAAAAATTCGATCTCGACCCAACCAAATGCACAGATCAGTGGGAAAAGCTTTCAAACTGGCTTCACAAGATACCGCTGAGCGAAATATTTGAAAAGGCAGGGCGCCTAGCCTCGTACACCTCTACGGCTTATGACTGGAACAGTCAGGCAGTGCATTTGTCTCCGCTTGGCGATAGATATATGGGCTACCAACTCGATCACCAGGACTATGGCGACTTCGCACTCGACAGCGCATGTACACACCTGCACAAGATGTGTCACGAGTGTTCCAGCATAGTCACTGATCAGGCTGGCCTCCGAAAGTATTACCTGAGGCAGGTGCTGTTAGAGACGTATGAAATGCTATGCAATCGCCCGGCCCAGTACCTGGAATTAGCGAACAAGCTTGATGGATACAAGGCCCTAACGCAGTTGCTCCTTCAGAAGCCATTCGACTTCAACGCTGTCATGAATGCTTCACTAAGCCCACCCCCGAAGGATCCACTCATTCTCGACTTTCCCAGTGGAGGCCCGTCATGACTCAATGCACCAGTCCTGCAGCGTCAGGAGTGTGGCTTAACCCTTCCATCGAGAGGACGTCACAAGGGCTACGCCCTTGCGTCGCCCCTCATGGCAAACGTTATACGGCGGCAAGATGATCATCTATCGCGTGAAGGTCAAGACCTCCGAAACTGGTGGCATGTTCATGGATGGCACGAGATCGCTCGCTCTCGCTATTAGCGAGGCGGAGCAAATTCAGGCCGAAAATCCTCAGTACAAGGTTTCGGTCGAGGCGGAAGAATGGCCTACGCTAACGAACATGAAATACCGCTGGCACCAACTGACGGGAGGCGCCGAAGGGTTTGGAGTTCAGTTTCAGAAAAAGTCTGGTCACAAACACGC
>NZ_JBFUCA010000748.1:0-1564 GCF_056405475.1 Polaromonas sp. P1_G4 | reverse complement strand
TTCCACGGCCTTGGGCAGTTCGCCGGGCTGCATGCCGCCCAGACGTGCCAGCGCGTTCATCATGGGCTGGCGGCGGCCCATCAGCTGCGCGGCGCCGGCGTCGGCACGGAACTCGCGCTGGCGCGAGAACCAGGCCACGACGATGGCGGCGGCAAAACCGAGCACGATGTCCAGCACGATGGTGCTGACGTAGTAGCCGATACCGGGGCCGGAATTGCTGTCGCTGCCGCGGCGCAAAAAGCTGTCGACGGCGTAGCCGATCACACGCGAGAGGAAAACCACAAAGGTGTTCATCACGCCCTGGATCAGCGTCATGGTGACCATGTCGCCGTTGGCCACGTGGGCGATCTCATGGCCCAGCACGGCTTCGATTTCTTCCTTGGTCATGCCTTGCAGCAGGCCGGTGGACACGGCCACCAGAGACGAGTTCTTGAATGCGCCGGTGGCAAAGGCATTGGGCGCGCCTTCAAAAATGCCGACTTCGGGCATGCCGATCTGGGCCTTGTCGGCCAGCTTGCGCACGGTCTCAACAATCCAGGCCTCGTCGGCATTTTGGGGCGACTCGATCACCCGCACCCCGGCGCTCCATTTGGCGACGGGTTTGCTGATCAGCAGCGAGATAAAGGCACCGCCGAAGCCCATGATCAGCGCAAAGCCGAGCAGCGCGGTCAGGTTCAGCCCGTTGGCCGTGAGGAAGCGGTTGACGCCAAGCAGGCTGGCGACAATGCCCAGCACCACCACGACAGCAAGGTTGGTCAGGACAAACAGAAAAATACGTTTCATGGGTTCTCCGTGGGGTCGGTAAAAAAAGCCCGCCTTGCGCAGGATATGAGGGCTTGCCAGCGCAGTTCAAGCTGTGCCGCAAGCCCGTGGCTGATTTCTATCTGTTGTTTTGCAGCCGTGGCGGTCGGAATACAAGGGAGTCATCATAAAAGGAAAAGTTCTCGTTCCCGGGCCACCAGCCGGGCACGCCCAGCACCGGCAAAGGGGAAAAAGGCTTGCCGGCCAGCTTGTCAGCGCTCAGATCCGCGGCAATCCAGTGGTCCAGATCTGCTATTGAATTGATAGCTGCTTGCGCCCGGTACACATGGGCTGTGATCGGTTTTCGTGGATAAATCAGTTTCTCCAGCAGCGCATGGCCAAACAGCACCAGCCGGGCTTGCTGCCAGAGTGGGCGCAAACCCACAAAGAGCAGCTGCCAGTCCCGCGCCGCCAGCGCGTCCCACAAGGGTTGCGGCGCCGACAGGAAAGCAGCGTTCTCGTCAAAGAGCGTCAGCGCGTCGCGGACTGGGCCGCGCACCTGTTGCACGCCGGCCTGCGCGATTTCCGCAGCCTGCAACTGGTTGAGCTTCTTTTTGGTTTCGGGGAACTGCATCCAGCACAGGCCATTGAAAAAATCATGCGGCCCTTCGCGGGTCGGGCATTCACCTGTCCTGAAAATAAAGCTCTCGTAGGCCTCGCCGGCGGGCAATGCGCTTTGGGGAACAAAGCGCATCGGGGCACGCTTCTCGGCATTCAGGGCCTCGTGCAGCGCAGTGCCCGCCGCTACGGCCTGGGCCACACG
>NZ_JBFUCA010000747.1:0-1575 GCF_056405475.1 Polaromonas sp. P1_G4 | reverse complement strand
CTCAAACAGCGCGTTGTTGCGGGAGAGTTCGGCGGAAAGGGGCTTGGCAGGGGGCTTAGTGTTTGGTTGTTCCATTGGGGGGCAGGTCAATTTCAGTCTTCAAAACCAGGGCGGCATCATCGCCAGGCTCGGCATCAGCCGTTTCGTCTTCGGATTCATCGACATCAGCCTGTGCCCAGAACAGGCGGTCCGGCACGATATTGCCCATGCCGGGATGAAAGCCGGCATCCAGGCTGTGGTCCAGGTAAGTCAGTGCCTCGGAGGTGGCCGCCTGCAGGTCATGGCCGTTGGCCAGCAATGCGCAAAGGGCCGCAGACAGCGTATCACCTGCACCGGCAAAGACCGCCTCGAAACGTTCGAATTTCTCGCTGTAAAGCACGGCTTGCGGCGTGGCCAGCACGTTGTCGATGAATTGGTCGGGCATGGGGATTCCGGTGACCAGCGTGTAGGGAACACCCAGGTCGGCGGCGGCCTTGGCAATATCCCGAGCCGAGGGATTGCGCTCCCCGGACCAGTCCGGCAGCAGCCAGCGCCACAGGCTGCTGTGGTTGCCGACCAACACTGTGGTTTGCGGCAGCATCAGCTCGCGAAAGGCGTCCAGATAGCTGTCGATTTCGCTTTCTTCCCACCACGACAGGTTGGGCATATAGGCGATCAGCGGCACATCGGCATAGTCCGAGGCGATCTCGGCAATGGTGCTGATGTTCTCGGGGCTGCCGACAAACCCGACCTTGATGGCGGATACCGCCATGTCTTCCAGCGCCGAGCGGGCCTGGTCGGTTACGGCCTCTTCGTCGAATGAAAAATGGTCGAAAATTTCGGCCGTGTCGCGCACATAAGCGCCTGTTACAACTGCCAGCGCGTGGGCTCCGGCAGAAGTGATCGATGCAATATCAGCAGTCAATCCGCCCGCTCCGCTGGGGTCGTTGGCGTTGAATGTCATGACGCAAGCCGGCGATGCGTCGGTATCCTCGATTTGGAGTTGTCGGCTGTCCAGTTGAGGATTTTTGGGGTTTGCCATAGGCTGCGATTTTGCCTTGTACGCGAATAAGCAACGCCGCCTCGATACAATTGTTGCATTCTATTCGAAGGCAACTTAAGCTGTGACTCAATCAATGACGTGGATGTGTTTAATTTGTGGGTGGATTTACGACGAAGCTGCCGGTGCGCCCGAACACGGGATTGCCGCCGGGACGCCGTGGGCGCAAGTGCCCATGAACTGGACCTGTCCCGAATGCGGAGCCCGCAAGGAAGACTTTGAAATGGTTCAGATTTAAGCGTCTTAGGCACTTGCCTGGACAATCGCAGGCCGGCATTTGCCGAGGGCCTGCAACATGAGGAGCATAGGCAGTGAGTATTCCCAGTTCCGGACTGAAGGTTTTGGTCATCGATGACAGCAATACCATTCGGCGCAGCGCCGAGATATTCCTGAAGCAGGGGGGGCATGAGGTATTGTTGGCCGAAGACGGGTTTGATGCCCTGTCCAAGGTCAACGACTACGAACCCAACCTGATTTTCTGCGACATTTTGATGCCCCGCCTGGATGGCTATCAAACCTGTGCGATTATCAAGCGC
>NZ_JBFUCA010000746.1:0-1576 GCF_056405475.1 Polaromonas sp. P1_G4 | reverse complement strand
GGGTCACGGTCGGCAGCATCAGGGCGCGGTTGTACTTGTAGCCTTGCAGCGCGTAGGCCGGCGGCGCGATGGTGGCGGTGCCGCTGCTGAACACACCCAGCGCGGCCTGTGCCGCAGGGCCGGCAGTCGGATAGCTCACGCCTTTTTTGGCCACGCCGGCATGGGCCGGGATGTTGTTGGTGCGTGAGGCGAATTCAGCGACGTTGGCTTCCTGCGCCATGAAATCCAGGAAGCGGCCCACTTCCTTCGGGGACTTGGTGGTCTTCAGCGCCACCCAGGCCGCGCCGCCGGGCATGCCCGAGCAGGCGGCGGGACCGCAGGGGTTGGGCACGGCGACCCAGTCGAAGGCGTTGCCGATTTCTTTTTGCATGCGGTTGATCTGCCATGAACCCGACAGGATCATCACCACGCGGCCGTTCTTGAACTCGCCCACCGCGTCGGCATAGCTGGAGCCGCCCGAGCCGCCCCAGACGTCTTTGAGCATGGTGCCGTCCTTGTGCCAGGCAACGAACTTGCCCACGGCGGTCTTGTAGCCGGCATCCACCGTGAGGTTTCCCTTGACGTCGAAAATCTTCGCGCCATAGCTGACGGCGGGGCCGGCGAAGCGGTGGCCCGAACGGTCCCAGGCCATGGCGGCCGGGGTCTGCGTGGCCTTGGCCACCTTGCGCGCCGCGTCGGCCCACTCTTCCCAGGTGGCCTTGGGGCCGGGCATGGGCACCTTGGCCTGCTCGAACAAGGTCTTGTTGACGAAGGGGCCGGTCATGGTCATCTGCGACAGGAAACCATAAATGCCCTTGTCGCCCGCCTTGTTGCGCATCCAGGGCAAGGTGCTGCCGAAGTTGTCTTCCCAGTACTTGCGGTCCTTCACATGGGCGCTGATGTCGATGTAGTTCTTCGACAGGCCGCCAATTTCGGCGACACGCGCGATGTCGGGTCCCTGCCCCGCCGCGAGCTGCACGGGCAGCTGCTCTACCACCGTCTTGTAGGGCACCACGTCAAGGATCACCTTGGCGCCAGCGTTCTGGGCTTCATAACGCTTGATGAGGTCGGCCGTGACATCGCATTCATTGCCGTCCTGGTAGCACATGACGCGAATGTCGGCGAAGGCGCTGGTGGCCAGCGTGGCGACGGCGGCACCCAGGAGGCCGGCGCGCGTGGCACGCCTGGCGAGAAAACGAAGCTGGAAGTTCATGGTTGTCTCTTTCTGGAAAAAGGAAGGATGGGGCCGATCGGTCGTCGGCTTCAGGAATGCGCGCCGGCCGCCGGCGCAGGGAACGCCCAGGCCGCATGGCTGGGATGGGTGACCGCGGCGCTGGGATCGCCGCGATCAACTCGAGCGAGCAGCGTCGGCAGGGGCTTGCCGCGGCTGTGCGTGCTGCTGGAGGTGAAAACCATGTCGTCCTGTGCCGTTGTGTTGCGATCGTTGGCGGTTTTGGCTATTATGGCAAACGTTTGCCAACCATTGGCAATCGTTTGCCATACTTGTCAGTCGCGGCTTTCTCGGTTATATGTTTTGTCTTGGCACGCACTGATCGCGCCGCCGGTCGGCCACCTGCCCTCGCCTCTTGGCCCCTTG
>NZ_JBFUCA010000745.1:0-1591 GCF_056405475.1 Polaromonas sp. P1_G4 | reverse complement strand
CCTGAAGACCTGGAGCTCGCCAAGCGGGTTTACATCGGCACGATTCCCTGCGAACTGGGTGCCTCCGTCACCATCACACCGAACGAAAAACGCCCGGGTTTCTTCCTGGTGCAGACGGGCAAGATGCGCTTTCGCATGCACCCGGTCGGAAGCCGCACCGGTGCCATCCGCCTGGAAGACGGCCGTGCAGGCGCCATGTGGCTCCAGTTGGGCAACAAGTCGATGCTGATGAGCCAGAAAATGGGCCAGCGCCTGGCTGACGAGTGCATGAGCCCGGCGCAGGTGACTTTTGCCGACGACATGAAGAAGAACCCCCCGACCAGCATTCTGGAGGCCTTGCCTGCCAAAGCTGCGCCAGCTCAGGCTGGCACGGGTTCTGCTCAGCCAGAAGCTGCCCCGGCCAAAGCCCCATAAAGCCCGATAAAGCCCAATACAGACACAGACCGCGACCGCACGCGCATCGACCGTGCAAATATTTGAGTACAGGAGAAGAAAACCATGATGCCCGAGTTCATACAAACCTACCGCAACCACGTGGCCGAGCGCGCCGCGCTGGGTATTCCCCCGCTGCCGCTGTCAGCCCAGCAGACCGGTGAGGTCATTGAGCTGCTGAAGAACCCACCCAAGGGCGAAGAGGCCTTTCTGGTGGAGCTGATCACGCACCGCGTGCCGGCCGGGGTTGATGCAGCCGCCAAGGTCAAGGCCAGCTATCTCGCTGCCGTGGCGCACGGTACCGAAAAGTGCTCGCTGATCTCCCGTGAAAAAGCCACACAGCTATTGGGCACCATGCTGGGCGGCTACAACATCAGCCCGATGGTCGAGCTGCTCGACGACGCTGAAGACAGCGTCGCCACGCAAGCAGCCAACGGCCTGAAGCACACGCTGCTGATGTTCGACCAGTTCCACGATGTGCAGGAAAAGGCCGGCAAGGGCAACAAATACGCCAAGGCCGTGTTGCAGAGCTGGGCCGATGCCGAGTGGTTCACCAGCCGCCCGGAAGTGCCAGAGTCGATCAAGCTCACCATTTTCAAGGTGGCTGGTGAAATCAACACCGACGATCTCTCCCCCGCACCCGACGCCTGGAGCCGCCCTGACATCCCGCTGCACGCGCTGGCCATGCACAAGAATGCCCGCCCCGGCGTGACGCCCGAAGAAGACGGCAAGCGCGGCCCGGTCAAGTTCATTGAAGAGCTGAAAGCCAAGGGCAACCTGGTGGCCTATGTGGGCGACGTGGTCGGTACCGGCTCCTCGCGCAAGTCCGCAACTAACTCGGTGTTGTGGTTCACCGGTGAAGACATTCCCTTTGTGCCGAACAAGCGTTTCGGCGGTGTCTGCCTCGGCTCGAAAATCGCCCCGATTTTCTACAACACCATGGAAGACTCGGGCGCGCTGCCGATCGAACTCGACGTGAGCCAGATGGCTATGGGCGATGTGATCGAACTGCGCCCCTATGAGGGCAAGGCGCTGAAAGACGGCAAGGTCATCGCCGAGTTCAAACTCAAGAGCGACGTGCTGTTTGACGAAGTGCGCGCCGGCGGCCGCATTCCGCTGATCGTCGGCCGCGGCCTCACGGCCAAGGCGCGTTTTGCGC
>NZ_JBFUCA010000744.1:0-1591 GCF_056405475.1 Polaromonas sp. P1_G4 | reverse complement strand
GATAGTGAGCTGTCTCCGCCATGGGGGTGACTACTTCCTCAGCCCGGAAAGTCTGGAACTTCACCGCATCCGCCCCCGCAGCCAAGGCCGCATCCGCCAGTTGCTTGGCCATGGCTAAACTGCCGTTGTGATTGACACCGCCTTCGGCGATGATAAAAACCCGTTTTCCAGTCACGTCGTTACCTTTCCTGCTCATATTGCCGGAGAAACAGCCATTCTGCCCATTCAAAGTCTTCTTGGTTATCTATGTCTACAGAACGACTGCGCGGCATGGCATAAGGTCTGGCCTGCACACTCCAGAAGCCTTCCGCCGATGCCTTGCGAAGTGCGGCTCGGCTCCAGACATAGATGGAACCGTTCAGTCCCCATACTGTAGGTGCGTCCTGCCTGCGCACAAATGTAGCTGGCTTGCTCAACTGCAGCAGGCCGGCAGGCGTTTGCTCTACAAGAGTGTAATAAGGACTGTGGGAAGGTTCCGTCACACTCACCACCAGATCCTCATTGCTCCCCAGCGCCAGCGCAGCGTTCAGATCGTCAACTGTGCGTAGTGGCGAAGTGGGCTGTAGATCCATCACACTTCCGATAATCTGGCCCTGACCCTCAAGCAGACATACCAAATGCTCAATCGCCGGAATCTTGGCAGCTGTATCGCTGGCGAGCGCCGCAGGCCGGCGGTAAGGCACCAGTGCTCCGTATTGCAGTGCAACCTCGGCAATCTCATCGTCGTCAGTGGATACATAGACGCCGGCTACTCCCTTGCAGGCAAGGGCCTGGCCTATCGTATGGGCGATGAGCGGCTTGCCCGCGAAAGGCAATACGTTTTTGCGTACCAGCCCCTTGCTGCCTCCGCGAGCGCAAATCGTGATGATATTGCAGGGTGCTGTCATGCTGCAATTGCGACGCGTGTCGCCTCAATCAAGAGATGTCGGATTTCAGGGTCACCGGAGTTATCCACGGCGCTGCTTTCCCCAATGCGGTCCACCCGCCATGGCGACAACAAGCCGGGCACATCTTGCCTGCAGGTGAACCGAGTTGGTCCCAAACCCTTCAATGGTCCTTCGCTGCATTCCCACATGTTGTGTGCGTACTGTTTGCCGCTGCCTTCTCCCCAGCAACCCTGAGCAAAGGTACGAGAAAAAAGCCGTCCGCCGGGTCGCGTCACACGGGCAAGTTCGGCATAAATGGCGCGTGCAGCGTCGTCCCCGCTATAACAAATGGCCACCACGTCCAATACGCCGTCAAAATATCCGTCCGGATAATCCAACTGGATGATGCCTCCAACATCGACGCGCCCACCGCGCTCGCGCCAGCCAGCGCATTCCAGATCCAGCCGCTCACGTGCAATGCGCACGCCGGTCGGTGCGGCGTCAATACCGTGCACACAGAATCCCTCGCGTGCCATGTACCAGAGATTTGCGCCCGTGCCGCAACCCACCTCCAGCAGGCGGACCGAGGCACGGTCCGGTGCGCCGTAAAAATTTCTGGCGACAAAGCGCACCACATCCTCGCCGGGATATTTACCCCAGGGGCGTGACCGAAAAACTTCATCCCACAGCATATCTGCGCCCATAGCTTAAACCTTGCGATAAAA
>NZ_JBFUCA010000743.1:0-1594 GCF_056405475.1 Polaromonas sp. P1_G4 | reverse complement strand
GACCCAACGCAGCACCGAGCCGTAACGGTCGGAAATCGACGTCAACGCCCGCTCCATGAACCGGTCAAAACGATTGGGCTTGGGATTGTGCTTGAGCAGCTGGGTGCACATCATGGGCGTGAGCGTCAGCGCCACAAAGCCCGACACCACCACCGCACCGGCCAGCGCCAGGGCAAACTCCACGAAGAGCCGCCCGGTGCGGCCCGGCGTAAACGCCAGCGGCGCATACACGGCTACCAGCGTGGCCGTCATGGTGACCACGGCAAAGCCGATCTCACGCGCGCCCTTGATGCCGGCCGAGAACGGGTCCATGCCTTCCTCAATGTGCCGGAAGATGTTTTCCAGCATCACGATGGCATCGTCCACCACCAGGCCGATAGCCAGCACCAGCGCCAGCAGGGTCAGCGTGTTGATGGTGAAGCCCGCCAGCGCCATCATGCCGAAGGTGCCGATCAGGCTCACCGGGATGGTGACGATGGGGATGATGGAGGCGCGCAGGGTGCGAAGGAACACAAAGATCACCAGGGCCACCAGCACGATCGCCTCGGCGATGGTGTGGTACACGTTGTTCACGGAACGGTCGATGAACACCGAGTTGTCGTTGGCGACGTCAATCAGCATGTCGGACGGCAGGTCAGCCTTCAGCTTGGGAAAGGCCTCCCGCACCCCCCTGGACAGGTCCAGCGGGTTGGCCGTTGCCTGGCGGATGACGCCGACTGCCACAGCGGAGCGGCCGTTGAGCCTGACCGCCGTGCGCTCGTCGGCTGCGCCCTCCTCCACGCGCGCGACGTCGCGCACCTTGACGGAAAAGCCGTTCACATTCTTGATGACGATCTCGCGAAACTGCGCGGGCCTGACCAGGTCAGTCTGCGAGGTCACGCTGAATTCGCGCTGCTGGGACTCGATGCGGCCGGCCGGCAGCTCCAGGTTGCTGCGGCTGATGGCGTCTTCCACGTCCTGCGTGGTCAGCTTGTAGGAAGCGAGCTTGTCGGTGTCCAGCCAGACGCGCATGGCGTACTTGCGCTCGCCAAAGACGCGCACGTCGGCCACGCCGGTCACGGTCTGCAGGCGCGGCTTGACAATGCGGTTGACCAGGTCGTTGATCTGTAGCGGCGTCAGTGAATCGCTGGAAAAAGCCACCTGGATAACCGGAAAGGCATCGGCCTCGACCTTGGCGATCACAGGCTCTTCAATCGCCTGAGGCAGCCGGTTGCGCACGCGCGACGTGCGGTCGCGTACTTCGGCGGCAGCCGAGTCAGCGTCTTTTTCGAGCCTGAAACGCACGCTGATCTGCGCCTGGTCGGCACGGCTGATGGAGGTGATGACGTCGACAGCATCAATGCCTGCGATGGAATCTTCCAGCGGCTTGGTCACCTGCGTTTCTATGACCTCCGCGGATGCGCCTGCATAGCGCACGCTCACGGTCACAACGGGTTCATCGATCTTGGGATATTCACGCACCGAAAGGCGGTTGAAGCTCACCGCACCGACCAGAACGATGAGCAAAGACAGCACGGTGGCAAAGACCGGGCGGCGTATGGAAACTTCAGCGAGTTGCATAAGGGCCTGTGGGGGCTACGGCGCGGCTGCCGCT
>NZ_JBFUCA010000742.1:0-1595 GCF_056405475.1 Polaromonas sp. P1_G4 | reverse complement strand
CGTCAAACGCCGGCGCCTGAAGCGCTTTGATGATTTCACGCTGAAGCTCGGGGGTAACTCTTTCGTCCGCATCCAGAGAAAGAACCCATTGGGAACTCGCCAGGGCCAATGCGCGGTTTTTCTGGGCACCAAACCCCGGCCAGTCATGGTCGATGCTGACGCGAGCTCCCATGGACCTGGCAATGGCCACAGTTCCATCACTGCTGCCTGAATCGAGGACCACGACCTCATCGGCGAAAGCTACCGAGCGTAAACAGGCCTCCATGTTATGGGCCTCATTCTTGGTGATGATGGTTACGGACAAGCTTGCCAACGAATGCCTACTCAGAAGATCACAAGGGGGATTTACCAGTGAAGTCGCGTTGCTTCATCCCCTGACAGCATAGCAGAGGACCCGTACGCRCCCCCTCGTCGGCAAGTGTGGAATCACCGATAATGCGGGCTGCTCATCAGGTACTGACTGCGACCATTTTGTTAAATAAGACGCTCAATTTTCGGCTCGCCATTATTTGCTTAGCCACGGCCTCTATTGGATTGTCTATGGCAATAATCAGTATTGCCAAGCTTTTGCTGGTGCTTTGCGGGCTCGCTACCCTGCTGGCCATGCGACAAACCGGGCAATACAAGAATCCGCTTGCAGGGTTGCGCGTACCAATCGCCGTGCTGGTCATCCTGTTCGCGTTCACGCTTAGCCTGATATGGACCGTTGCGCCACTGACCGATGCATTGAGCTCGGTTGGAAAATATGGCAAGCTGCTTGAGATCATCCTGATCGTATTTCTTGTTCGCGATGCGCGTGAGGCGATGTGTGCGTTTGCCACATTTGTTGCTGCACAGGTATTTTTGCTGGCCGGTTCCTGGATGCTTTTTTTCCATCTCCCGGTACCCTGGGCAACTTCCAATATGGCGCTGACAAACTACGCCGTATTCTCCAGCTATCTGGACCAGAGCATCATGAGCGGAGTGTTCGCAGCGGTCTGCTGGCATTTACGCGCCCTCTTCCCCGGGCGCTTTGGCCCACATTTCGCTGTATTGGCCGCGATCTTGGCGCTGTGCAATGTATTTTTTGTGCTGAGTGGCCGTACCGGGCACGTGGTGGCAATCCTTTTGCTGTCGAGCGCCATCATGTGGGAACTACCCAAGCGCTATCGAATAGTCACTGTACTTCTGCCTTTTATCTTTCTTGTAGCTCTCTCATTTGGTTCATCCAAAATGCACCAGAGAATTGTGGAAGCGCAGACCGAAATAAAGTCTTTTTCCTTTAAAAAGGGGGCCGATATAGCAACCGGTTACGGCGCAGTATCCAGCTCTTCAGGCATCCGGCTCCATTTTTGGCACAGGGCGGTGCAGTCGATTGGCGACAACCCGATTCTGGGCGCCGGGGCCGGGAGCTGGGCAAGCGAATACAACCGGCTTGAGCAACGGGAAAAGCAGGATTACAAGCCTGTACAAAACGGAAATCCGCATCAGGAATACCTGCTGTGGGGTGTTCAGCTGGGCATTCCGGGAATTGCCCTACTTTGCGGGTTGATGTTTTCGATCTTCAAAGATACCGCCGGGATGGACAAACCATATGCCCGGGCGGTGCAGTCCAC
>NZ_JBFUCA010000741.1:0-1601 GCF_056405475.1 Polaromonas sp. P1_G4 | reverse complement strand
CACCAACACCGGCAACCTGAAGGTTGGGTGCCACTGGGTGGTCGTGGTCTGCACCTCAGGAAGGCCTGTTGCCTTGGTGGTGGTCAATGGCAGGCGCCGGTTGATATCCCAGGTGTACATGGTGTTGACACCCAGGAAGTCGGTCTCTTGCGTGACCAGTCCACTGGCGTCTTGCACCCGGCTGGCCGCGTCGCCGGAGCCGCTTGCGCTCGGCAGGGTTGCCCCGGTCACGGCGAGCTGGCCCTTGTTTGTGCTGTAGTTGTAAGTACGTTGTGTGTCCAGCGGGTCTGTGACGGTTGTTGCGCCTGCGGCCCCGTAACTCACACTGTACCGGTACACGCCGCCGGCCAATTCGGTGCTCAGGCCCCTGCCCTGAGTGTCGTAGCTGACGGTTTCATAGCGATGCGACACCTCATCGGTGATGCCGGTCACCAATTGCGGAAAAGTTGCGTTCTCGTAGTGGTAAGTCTTGCTGACGGCACCGCTCACACTGCCTGCGTAGGTCACGGTTGTCAGGCGGTCCGTGGCTGCAGTGCCGTCATAGCCGTAGCTGATGACCTGGCCATCAGGCGCCGTCACGCTGACCAGTTGGCTAGAGGCGTTGTAAATAAAGCCCAGGCTGCGCCCAAATTTGTTGGTCACCGTGATCAGCAGGCCTGGAACGGGGGCGATGCTACCGGGCGTACTGGTGGTACTGTAGGTATAGGTAGCGACCCAGCCGTTTCTCTGGGTCACGGTGAGCAGCTTGCCAACCGCATCGAACTGCCACTGGCTGTCGTTGTCCAGCTGTTTGTAGAGCAGGCCCGTGCCGTTGGAGGCCAGGGTATCGGCACTGTTGGTGGCCAGCCAGCTGCTGGTTCCCACCTGCCAGCCAAACTCGCGTACGCTGCCGTCGCCGAACATGACCTTGGCGGTGCTGTCTGCCGTACCGACAATGCCTTCCAGCTGGACAGACGCTGCATGGTTGTGCGACCAGGTTTGGCCGAAAGCGGCACTGCCCCCTGCCGCCACAGTACCCGCCGACCGGCTGCTGCGAAAACTACGCAGCAGGCTGAGCGCATGCGGGCCTACGTCCTGGTAGTCATAGTCGTCAAACACCTTTTCCCCGGTCGCGGGAATGATCGGGCTTCCGACCTCAATGCCATCGACAACGCGTTTTTTCGGCGCAGGACATGTCAGCACAGGCGGCGGCGGGGCCACCACACACGACGTGCTGTTGCCATCCTCTTTGAAGCCCTTCTTGCAAACGCAAGAGCCGTTGACCAAATCGGTACGTTCGGGGCACTGCAAGGTACCCGAGCCATAGGTGTAGTTCCAATCGGGCGTCGCCGGACGGGACCTGTACACATAGCACTGGTCTCCAACCAGAGTCGAGCCATACCAAGGAGGTTGAATGCCCGTGCAATCATTTGCCGTGATGGCAAAGTTTTCGCAGGCCGCCAATGCGGTAGGTTGGGGCGTATTCAATGTTCCTTGACAGGCCCATGCCGAGGCATAAAAAAACTGAAGTGTCTTGGGGACAACGGCAGAAGCATTAAATGAAAGGCCAATCAGCACGAGCAAAATGAGCCAAGGAAACCACGCTGATACCTGGTGGAAAA
>NZ_JBFUCA010000740.1:0-1604 GCF_056405475.1 Polaromonas sp. P1_G4 | reverse complement strand
CGGTAAATTCATCGCGGTGCTCAAGAAGCGTCCGTTTCACATGTTGCCGGCCGTCAACACGCTTTTTAATGCGTTGCTTCAGCACCCTCAGTTCAAGACGGTAGATTTCTCCGCCCTTTGTGTTTCGCAGGCGGGTGGCATGGCCGCGTCCGAAGGTACGGCGAAACACTGGTTGCAGGTTACAGGTTGCCCCATGATTGAAGGCTGGGGCATGAGCGAGACTTGCGCCATCGGCACCAACAATCCGGTGATGAACAAGGAGTTCACCGGCACCATCGGCCTGCCGTTGCCCAGCATCGAAATCGCCATCAAGGATGACGATGGCCTATCGCTCGCACTTGGCGAATCCGGCGAGATCTGTATCAAGGGTCCGCAAGTCATGACGGGCTATTACCAGCAGCCTGAAGAGAACAAAAAGGCGTTCACCTCCGATGGCTTCATGCGCACCGGTGATATTGGCATCATGGACGAGCGCGGTTACACCAAAATCATCGATCGCAAGAAGGACATGATCATTGTTTCGGGATTCAATGTGTTCCCCAATGAACTTGAGAACGTCATTTCCCTGTGCCCAGGCGTTGTTGAGTGCGCAGCCATTGGCATTGCCGACGAAAAGCAGGGCGAAGCTATCAAGGTTTTTGTGGTGAAAAATGACCCTACACTGACCGAAGACGATGTGAGCGCCTATTGCAAACAGCACCTTACTGGGTACAAACGCCCCAAATACATTGAATTTCGCGATGACTTGCCCAAAACCAACGTTGGAAAAATCCTCAGGCGTGAACTGCGAACGGCGGCCTGAAGCGCTGCAGGGTTTGCTAGCTTCTGATGGCCAAGCCTGATTTACCCGCAGGAATGCAGGTTTTTGAGCGCGGCTGGCTCTCTGCAAACAATATTCTTTTCACCGGCGGTGGAAAAACCTTGCTGGTTGACAGTGGTTATTGCACGCACGCGCCGCAAACGCTGTCGTTGATCGAGTCCGTCCTCGGGTTCCGTCCTCTCGATATTCTCGTCAACACGCACCTGCACAGCGATCACTGCGGCGGCAATGCTGCCTTGCAGGCGCGTTATCCCGATTTGCATACCCTTATTCCTCCTGGCCATGCACAACAAGTAGCCGACTGGGATCCCGTGGCGCTGACTTATTTTCCGACCGGTCAGCTGTGCCCACGGTTCACCTTCACTGATGCGATGAAGCCGGGTGGGTCCATGCGGTTCGGGTCCGAGATGTGGCAGATTCATGCGGCACCTGGGCATGACCCGCACTCGCTGATTTTCTTTGAACCCCAAAGTCGTGTGCTTATTTCTGCCGATGCTTTGTGGGAGAACGGCTTCGGCGTGGTGTTTCCCGAGCTGGAAGGTGCCGATGCATTCACTGAGGTCGCCGCGACTCTGGATTTGATTGAGCAATTGAACCCCAAAATCGTCATTCCCGGGCACGGCCGTGTCTTTGCCTATACCTCCGAGGTGCTAACGCTAGCACGTCAGCGGTTGAATTCATTTGTAAGCAATCCGCCCAGGCATGCGCACCATGCTGCTAAGGTTCTGCTGAAATTCAAATTACTCGAAATTCAACGCCAGGATTTCGATGACTTTGCAAAATG
>NZ_JBFUCA010000739.1:0-1605 GCF_056405475.1 Polaromonas sp. P1_G4 | reverse complement strand
GCATATTGTCTGGGATGGCTACCGGCCGAACACCCGTCTTCTTCATCGCCTCCAAAAAGGCGCCAAAGTCGCATTCAACCCGCACATGAGTTCGACCATAGCCCATGCCGGTAGAAAAGGCTTCTGCAGCCATTCCTTCATAGTCAACCCGAAAACCATAGCCCCAGCCGGGGTCAGCAACCGCATAGCCGGGATTGGCCTTAATCTCCTGACGCGTGGGCGGTGTGACACCTGTGAACTGCTTGAAGGTGAAACGGCCTTCGGCGTCAGTGCGCGTTTCGAAGGGACTCAAACAGGGTCGGCGACCGAAGAAATAGCCGCGGTCGGCGCACCCTGTAATTTGTGCACCCATGAGAGGGCGACCTCCCATTAACAACCTGCCCTCGATCACACCCTCGACAGGTTCCCACGCGGCGAAGGAGGGTGTCGCGACCACCAGCAAGCAAGCGACAAGGAGCTTGGGTCGGATTGAGCGAAGTGCCGGTGAGATGCCTTGATGAGCCTTAACGTTTGAGATGAGAGGCGTGACCCGGCTTGCCGGGGTACGTCCTCTCGATGGAAGGGTTAGACCGCGCGACGTGTGCTCGCCCTTCAACTTTGATGGATTGTGGCGCCATGTCATTGAGCTCGATTTGTGCGGAAGCCGCAGTGACGACAGGACGAGGCGAAAACACTTGCAGAACCTCCCTCAGTGTTTTCAAAATGCCCACAGAAAAGCTTGCTGCACTGAGGACAACGGCTGGTCGCACGCCCCAGGCCTCCAATGGCAATTACACCGAAACCGGTGCAAGCAACAGCGGTAAGAACATTGATGTGTTCGCCCAGTGGCCTGAGCGTGAATATGCCGACGAGGGCTGCAATGAGTACAAGAGAGCCTAGCCAGAAAAGACCTAGGAAGATCTGCATTCGTTTGGCAAACCGCGCCTTTTGTTCGGTGTTCATCGTGAGGCCTAACGAAAAGATGACCRGACCACCAACATGAGSGGCGGAGCCGCCTCCTGCTGTTGTGGGTCCGTGTCGATTGACATGTTAGGTAGCAAGATGCCCTCCCACTCTGAGAAGAGCCAAAACAAAGAGTGCGACTAGAACAGCAACAGCGGGAGCCCATAGCCAAACCGGCATGCGCCAGAAGTTTTTTCGGTCTCTGGAAGCAAAGCGCTGCCACCACGGAATCTCCCGATGCAAGCTTGCATGCTCGAAATTGGCATTGAGATTGCGAGAAAGCTCCTCCAACTCGCGTGCTTTCTCGAGCGCTTCCTGGCGTGATGGATCGTGCTTCATTTCTACTGTTTAACGTAATGTATACCGCAAGGTCTGCGGTATAACCTGGCTACTGAAAATCCAGCCAGGTGCTTGTTGTTCAAAGACTTATTGTTCATTTTGAGCTTCGTTCAGGTCGATAAAAAAAGGCCAAACCCCGCAAACGAATTCTAGGCGGACAGTCTTCTTTTCCTCAATGCAGTGATCACATACAACCAGGGCAGCAGCCACATGGCAAAAAAAACATGAATGCCCGTGGGATTGGGTCATGGTCTTTTCCTTCTGCTACGGAACGCAAAGATTATGAACGGTGGGAAGATAATGCCTCCCAACACGAATGTGGCC
>NZ_JBFUCA010000738.1:0-1605 GCF_056405475.1 Polaromonas sp. P1_G4 | reverse complement strand
CCTTTGCCGTCGACCGCTTCAAGGGCTGGCCGCACGGCGGCCACATCACGCTGGCGCGCGGCGAACGTTCGCGGCTGGCTGATTTCGCGAGCGAAGTGCTCTAAGCCCGACGGCGAAAAACGGCGCTTATCGGTGCTTACGGCGCCGAAATGAAAAAAGGCCAAGTCGCAAGACTTGGCCTTTTTTGTTCTTCAAATTCTGGTGGGCGGTGCAAGTTTCGAACTTGCGACCCCTGCAGTGTGAATGCAGTGCTCTACCCCTGAGCTAACCGCCCTATTGGTCAGCCTAAGATTATATGCTGTTTCGAACAGCTTTATGGCTTACGCCGCCAAAACACGCCAAACCGTTTTACCCTTGCTGGCCTTGTCAATATCCGCCAGCAGCTTTTCATGGTCGGCGATCTCCTGGTCGTTGGCGGCCAACAGCGGCAGGTCAAAGGTGCTGAGATCAATCTGGGGCACGTCACTATCGCCTTCCCGGGCGCTGTCCCCTACATCCATCACCAGCGCATTCTGGCCACGTGTCAGATTGATGTAGACGTCGGCCAGAAGTTCGGCGTCCAGCAAGGCGCCATGCAAGGTCCGGCCCGAATTATCAACCTCGAGCCGGTCGCACAAGGCGTCCAGCGAGTTGCGTTTGCCCGGGAACAGCTCCTTGGCCATCATCAGGCTGTCGGTGACCTTGGCCACACAATGCTTGATGGGCGGCCTGCCGATGAGTTCAAGCTCCTTGTTGAGGAAGCTCACATCGAAAGGCGCGTTGTGGATGATGATCTCGGCGTCCTGCAGGTATTCCAGCAGTTCGTCGGCCACGGCCGAGAACTTGGGTTTGTCTTTCAGGAACTCGTTGCTGATGCCGTGAACCTTGAGCGCGTCTTCGTGGCTGTCGCGCTCGGGGTTCAGGTAGAAGTGGCGGTTGTTGCCGGTGAGCTTGCGGGCCACCAGTTCCACACATCCGATTTCAATGATGCGGTCGCCATTTTCAGCGGAAAGACCGGTGGTTTCGGTGTCAAGAACGATTTGGCGCATGGCTGGATTATCGCTGTGCTGGGTCAGTGGATGTTTTTCCGCCGGGCCGCCCCTAGGAAAAATGCGCCCCCCCGGGGGGCAGCGCAGCACACGCAGTGGCAAGCGTGGGGGCTAATGATTCTCCTTTGCATGGTTGATGGAGTATTTGGGTATCTCCACCGTCACATCCGACTGGGCAAGGAAGGCCTGGCAACTCAGGCGCGAATTGGGCTCCAGGCCCCAGGCGCGATCCAGCAGGTCTTCTTCGCTCTCGTCGAGCTCGTTCAGCGATTTGAAGCCTTCGCGCACGATGACGTGGCAGGTCGTGCAGGCGCAACTGAGGTCGCAGGCGTGCTCGATGTTGATCTTGTTGTCGAGCAGAGCCTCGCAAATCGAGGTGCCGGCCGGCGCACTGATTTCAGCGCCCTCTGGGCAGTATTCGGGATGAGGCAGTATTTTGATGATGGGCATGGTTGTCAGTCGGTTCAGACCGCCTCGATGTTTTTTCCGGCCAGGGCTTGCTTGATGCCCCTGTTCATGCGCTGGGCGGCAAAGCCTTCGGTGCCTTTGGCCAGCGCCTGGGTGGCTGCTTCGATTG
>NZ_JBFUCA010000737.1:0-1610 GCF_056405475.1 Polaromonas sp. P1_G4 | reverse complement strand
GCATGGTATTGGCGCCGAAGACTCCAAACTCATCGAATTCCTGGTCGGTGAGCACCTGAGCATGAGCCGCATCGCCCAGAAGGAAGACCTGAGCAACCCCGAAGTGATTGCCGCGTTTGCCAAACGCGTGGGCAACGAGCGTTACCTGACGGCTTTGTACCTGCTGACGGTGGCCGACATCCGCGGCACCAGCCCCAAGGTCTGGAACGCCTGGAAAGGCAAGCTGCTGGAAGACCTGTACCGCTACACGCTGCGCGTGCTGGGTGGCCGCGCGCCCGATGCGGATGCCGAAGTGGAGGCCCGCAAGCGCGAAGCCCTGACCACACTGGCCCTGCACGCCGAACCTTTCGAGGCACACAAGGCACTGTGGGACACGCTGGACGTCAGCTATTTCATGCGCCATGAGGCCTCCGACATCGCCTGGCATGCACGCCAGCTCTCGCGACACGTGGGCAAGGCCAAGGCGATCGTCCGCGCGCGTCGTTCGTCGGCAGGCGAAGGCATGCAGGTACTGGTTTACACGCCCGATGCGCCCGACCTGTTTGCACGCATCTGCGGCTACTTTGACGAAGCCGGCTTCAGCATCCTGGACGCCAAGATCCACACAGCGAAAAATGGTTATGCGCTGGACACCTTCCAGGTGGTCAGCCCCACGCTGGCCGACCACTACCGCGAACTGGCGGCCATGGTGGAGGCCGAACTGGATCGCACCATCGAGAACCCCGGACCTCTGCCGCCTCCGAGTAAAGGCCGTGTATCGCGCCGGGTCAAGAGTTTCCCGATCGCTCCGCGCGTGGACCTGCGGCCCGATGAAAAAGCCCAGCGCTGGCTGCTCAGCGTGTCGGCCAGCGACCGGGTCGGGCTGCTCTACCGCATCGCACGGGTGCTGGCCCGTCACCGCATCAACCTGCAACTGGCCAAGGTAAGCACGCTGGGCGAGCGCGTGGAAGATACATTTTTGATCGATGGACCGGAGCTGCAGCACAACAAGGCACAGATCGCGATCGAGACTGAATTGCTCGAAGCGCTCAATACCTGAAGCTTCAGGCGACTGGTTTCCGCAGGTATTGCAACAGACGCCCCTTGTAACTGCCGCCGGCCGGCAATTTGGTCACGCGCGTCTCGGTGCGCGAATAGCCCAGTGCATCCATTTTGCGATTGAAGCTGGCCCGGTTACCGCGGTCCGGATCGACGATCAGCACTTCGGTGTGCGGCAGCGCATGCAGCTCGATGAACTGCGACAACACCTCCGGCTGGCCACGGTCATACAGCACATCGCTGCCGATGATCAGGTCAAAGCGTTCCAGCAGCGGGTTCGCGCGCGACCAGTTGCCCGTCTGATATTTCATTGCAGGCAAGTGGTTGAGTTTGAGGTTTTCCAGCAGGAACGCCGCTGCCAGCGGATGGCAGTCACTGGCGGTGATGTTTCCGCCGCGGCGATGCACAACAAGGCTGGCTAGCGCCAGGCCGCAGCCCAGCTCCAGAATGCGCTTGCCTTCCAGCTCGAAGGTCAGCATGGCATGGGCCAGCACGCGGCCCGAGGGCCAGAGCAAACCGAATAWCGGCCAAGCCGACGAGGAAATGCCTTCGCGTTCCGCTTCGCCCAAGGG
>NZ_JBFUCA010000736.1:0-1613 GCF_056405475.1 Polaromonas sp. P1_G4 | reverse complement strand
ACATTGTGCTGTCGAGCTTGCGGCGGTTCTTGAGCTTCGGGTTCCTTCTCAGGCCCGCTGCCATACAGGACACGGCTGCGAAGCTGATCGCGCAACTGGGCATCAAGACCCCAAGCGCGCTGCAGAAAGTGGCGCTGCTGTCGGGGGGTAACCAGCAAAAAATCGTCGTCGCCAAATGGCTGGTGCGCGACTGCGAGATCCTGTTTTTTGACGAGCCTACGCGCGGCATTGACGTGGGCGCCAAGAGCGAAATCTACAAGCTGCTCAATGCGCTGGCGGCCCAGGGCCGTGCCATCGTGATGATCTCCTCCGAACTGCCCGAGGTGCTGCGGCTGAGCCACCGCATCGTGGTGATGTGCGAGGGCCGCATCACCGGCGAGCTGGTCGCACGGGACGCGACCCAGGAAAAAATCATGCAGCTCGCCACCCAGCGCGAAGCCCCGGCTGCCGTTTCCGGCATGGTTGCCGCTGCTGCTTTTTAAAAAAACGCCGGAACCATCACCCATGACCGTCTCCAAGTTGCTGCAAGGTTTCAAAACTGCAGCTTTTAGCAGCAACACCCGTCAAAAGCTGTTGGCATTTGCCAGCTTGCTGGGGTTGCTGATTTTCTTCAGCATGGCCTCGTCCAGCTTCATGCAGACCGACAACATGGTGGGCATTTTGCAGGCCACTGCGGTTAACGGCGTGCTGGCCATCGCCTGCACCTTTGTCATCATCACCTCGGGCATCGACCTGTCGGTGGGCACCTTGATGACCTTTTGCGCCGTCATGGCCGGGGTGGTGCTGACCTATTGGGGCCTGCCCTTCTACCTGGGCGTGCTGGCTGCCATTTTCTTCGGTGCGTTCTCTGGCTTCACCTCGGGCATGCTGATTGCCAAGCTGAAGATCCCGCCGTTCATTGCCACGCTGGGCATGATGCTCATGCTCAAAGGCCTGTCGCTGGTCATCACCCAATCCAAGCCAATCTATTTCAACGACACGCCGGAGTTCTCGGTCATTTCCCAGGAGTCGTTGATCGGTTATTTCCTGCCCGATCTGCCCATCCCCAATGCGGTGCTGATCCTGTTTGTGGTGGCGGTGGTATCCAGCCTGATCCTGAACAAGACGGTGCTGGGGACCTACACCTTCGCACTGGGCAGCAACGAAGAGGCGGTACGCCTGTCGGGCGTGAATGTGGACCGCTGGAAGATCATTGTCTACACGCTCAGCGGCGCGATTTGCGGCGTGGCCGGGCTGCTCATCGCTTCGCGCCTGAATTCCGCGCAGCCGGCGCTGGGCCAGGGCTACGAGCTGGATGCGATTGCCGCCGTCGTGATCGGAGGCACTTCGCTCAGCGGCGGGGCCGGCACGATTCTGGGCACCATCATCGGCGCCTTCATCATGAGTGTGCTGACCAACGGGCTGCGCATCATGTCGGTGGCACAGGAGTGGCAGACGGTGGTGAMGGGCCTGATCATCATCGTGGCGGTGTATGCCGATATTTTGCGAAAGCGCAAGTAAATGAAAGCAAGTGCAGTTTTTATCAAAGAGAAGCCCAAATCCCACCCATGCCAACGTCTGATTTTTGATACCCCATAGCAAACCCCATAACGATCGGAGACAAACATGATTTT
>NZ_JBFUCA010000735.1:0-1614 GCF_056405475.1 Polaromonas sp. P1_G4 | reverse complement strand
CATGTACCCGCAGGTACATTCCGGTTCCTGCGCGCCGTCCGCCTTGCCCGCAGCTCGCTCGCTACGCCCTTGACGCCGTCGTGATACCGGCTCGCTTCGCATCGCAGTTCTGCATATCCCATCCATCGGCACCCTCGTTTTGAACACTAAACCCCCCTCCACCGTTGCCACACCGCGCCCTCTTGAAGTCGCGCTGCTGGCCAGCGTCTTTGTGGTCGCGGCGTGCGGGCTGGTGTATGAGCTGGCGGCAGGGGCTTTGGCTTCTTATCTGCTGGGCGATTCGGTGCTGCAGTTTTCCACCATCATCGGTAGCTATCTGTTTGCCATGGGTATTGGGTCCTGGTTGTCGCGGTTTTTCGAGCGGCAGTTGCCGGCCCATTTTTTGCGCATTGAATTGATGGTGGCGCTGGTGGGCGGTGCGCTGCCGGCCACGCTTTTTCTGGCGAATGCCTATGTGCCCGGTGCTTTCCGTTTCCTGCTGTACGCCATGGTGCTGCTGGTGGGCACGCTGGTGGGGCTGGAGATTCCGCTGGTCATGCGCATCCTGCGGCGCAACGTGGCGCTCAAGGAGCTGGTGTCGCAGGTGCTCACCTTCGACTACCTGGGCGCACTGGCCGTGTCGCTGGCATTTCCGCTGGTGCTGGTGCCGCACCTGGGCCTTATACGCACCGGCCTGCTGTTTGGCCTTATGAACGCGGCTGTCGCGGTGTGGGCGCTGTGGCTGTTCCGCCATGAGCTGCGGCACGTCAAGTCGCATGCCCTGGCTTGCCTGGGGGTCTTGTGCGTGCTGGGTGCCGGCTTTGTGGGCGCGAACCAGATCACCACACTGGCCGAAGACCATTTCTACCAGGACCGTGTCATCTTCACCGCCACCACGCCTTACCAGCGCATCGTGGTCACGAACGGCCGCGGCGGCCACCGCCTGTTCCTCAACGGCAACCTGCAGTTTGCCGAGCGCGACGAATACCGTTATCACGAAGCGCTGGTGCACCCGGTGATGAGCGCGCACGGCGCGCCGAAAAACATCGCGGTATTGGGCGGCGGCGACGGCATGGCGGTGCGCGAAGTCCTTAAATACCCCAGTGTGGAAAGCGTCACGCTGGTAGAGCTGGACCCGGCCATGACGCAGCTGTTCAGCCAGCAGCCGGCCTTGAAGCGCCTGAACGGCGACGCGCTGCTGTCACCCAAGGTACACATCGTGAATGCCGACGCCTTCCAGTGGCTGGACAAAAACGCCGGCATGTTCGACATCATCATCGTGGACTTCCCCGACCCGACCAATTTTTCCATCGGCAAGCTCTACACCAACTCGTTTTATGCGCTGCTCGACCAGCACCTTTCGGCCAGCGGCTATGCGGTCATCCAGACCACGTCTCCCCTGGTGGCGCGGCGCAGCTACTGGACGGTGGTGAGCACGCTGGAATCCGTCGGGCTCAAGGCCGCCCCCTATCACGCCAATGTGCCCAGTTTTGGCGAATGGGGTTTTGTGGTCGCCAGCCGACGGCCTTTCAGCCCCACGACGCAAAGCGGCGCCTTGCCCGCCGGCCTGCGTTTTCTGGACCCGCAGACCTTGCCCTTGCTGTTTGATTTCCCTGTGGACATGGCACGCGTGCC
>NZ_JBFUCA010000734.1:0-1622 GCF_056405475.1 Polaromonas sp. P1_G4 | reverse complement strand
AAAGGGCTTGCCATCCCAATGCCTAAACAGGTCCGCATCGAGATGGTACAGACCCGCATTAATCAGGCCCTTACCGCGGCTGCTTTGCTTTTCCTCAAAAAGGGCTATTTTATTGGCCGACGTCCGTACGCTGCCATAGCGTTCCGTATTTTCTACGCAAATTACGGCCATTGAAGGCGATTCGGCCGCAAATACCGCACTGATACCGCTGCCGAGCCAGGTATCGGCGTTGCTGACAAGGAAGGAACCCGCGAGGGCATGTTGCCGTACCGCGTAGGCTACGGCACCACCCGTTCCCAGCGGTTCGGGTTCGACCAGGAAGTCGACTTCGCAGCCGTGAAGCCGACCTGTTTGCGCAAGCCCGCCAACGAATTCTTCGATCAGTTCGGATTGGTGATGCAGCAGAAAGGTCATCGAACGTACCCCCTGGGCGATCCAGTTGTCGACCAGATAGCCGAGGTAGGGCTCGCCTGCGACCGGTGCCAGCGGTTTGGGGACGTCCGAGACGGCACTGCGCAGGCGCGTGCCGAAGCCACCTGCGAGCACCAGCAGGCGAGGTTCAGCCATGATGTTCACTGCTCCAGGCCAACAGCATGTCAACGGCCTCGCCGAAGTTGTCGCATACCTCGAAATGTGCCTCAAGTGAACGAGCCGCGAGCTCTTGGTGCAGGTTGTGCACGCCGGTGTTTACGCCAATGCCGCGGCAGCCGAGGTTGGCAGCCGTCATGAGATCGCTCAGGTTGTCGCCGATATAGCAGATATCGGCGGCCTGTTTCGAATATCTCGAGAGCAGTTCGAGGCCGAACCTGGGTGATGGCTTGCGATACAGTGCGGGCGCCTCGGGCACTTCCGGGCAGATGCAAATCTCTTCGAACGGCGCCGGACCGAGGTCGAGCTGACGCAGCATTTCGTTGTTGCAGCGAACCGCCATCTCCAACGGGAAATAGCCGCGACCGACCCCCGACTGATTGGTGTGCAAAAACAATAGGTGACCGGCGGCCCGTAGCCGCGTCAAGCCCTCGCGCACGCCCGGCAACAAGACCACCTGCGCCGGATCGCAGAGATAAGGCACATGCCTTATCAGGGTGCCGTCCCTGTCGAAAACGATCAGTTGCGAGGTCATCTTTTCAGGCCGCCTTGCTGCCTGTCTCGGGCGTCGCTGTGTAACCGGCCATCTCGCTGTAGATAGCGCCGTGTTCAAGCTGCTCGGTGATCGTGCAGAACAGCGTGTCGTCGCCTTCAATGAAAGCGCGGGTCTCAGCATGCAATCCCGGCTTGAACTCTTTGTCGATTACATCATCGATGACGACGGGTTCGACTTTGACTGATGCCAGGTGGGTGACCTGCAACTGTTCCATTGGTTTGAAGATAAGCCTGCGCTTGCGGGTCAGCACCTCTACGGCCCAGCGGCCAGGAGCTTCCCAGTCAGCGTGATAGCTAAATAGCACACCGCGTTCGGTTACGCCGGCGCCGCAAAACCGCGCGGCAGCCGAATGCCAGTCAAGCGCGCCAGCACGCCAGCTTTTCCAGTCCTTCGGGAAGCCGCAGAGATGGAACGCAAGGTCGGGCACGTGCGACGAGTTGGCGATGACCCAGGACTGCTTGACCGAATCGGGTAGGGG
>NZ_JBFUCA010000733.1:0-1624 GCF_056405475.1 Polaromonas sp. P1_G4 | reverse complement strand
CCATAGGATAGGTATAGCCGCTATCACTAGGGGCTACAGTCCATTGGTGCATGACCTGAGGATGAACACCGCGATTTCCGACTCCACCATGTTCTGCACAGAGTTTCAGAACAGTCAATGCAAGCTCTTGATCAGGTAAGTCCACCAGCACATCAACATCAGGAATCAGATCTGCGAGTGTTGTCATGGAGTTTCAGTTGGATAGGTAGGTTTCCTCGATGTGAGGCCGACGCTTGAGTCTATTACGGTCAAGCATCTCCGTCTCCTCCAATTGGAGGGTATGGATGTACCGGAGACCACGGTAGGTAATTCATAGATGGGCGGAACGGCCACAGTACGCCCTACTACCCTTGCGCGCTACCTTCCCAAGGTTCACTATGCAATCCTGGGCATAAAAAGTATGTGGAGGTGAGATGCATTACGACACTTTTGAGGAGGTCATAGAAGGGCTTGCAAAGAAGGGGCGGACGGCACACTTGCTTCTGGGCAATGGCTTCAGCATGGCATATGACCCGAAAATCTTCTCATACAACGCGCTATACGATTTCATTGATAGTTTGAACGATGCCACGCTTTCAGGCGTTTTTGCTGCGATGAAAACCAAGAATTTTGAACTAATCATGGAGCAGCTCCAGACGTTCATCGCGCTGCTCGAAGAACTTGGTGCTGATAAGGATCTTCACAAAAAATTGGCGTCGGCGAAGGAAAAGCTAAAACATAGCCTGCTAGATGCGATCAGGGCGCTTCACCCCGAACATGTTTTCAAAATTCCAGAGGAGAAGAGCGTTGCTTGTGCCAAATTCATCAGTAAATTCTCGACGTCGGGCGGAAAAATCTTTACAACGAACTACGACCTTTTGCTGTACTGGATTTTGATGCGTCAAAACGTTTCTGGTTCGGCCGATGGATTTGGGCGGGAGCTGCTTAATCCTGTAGAAGTGCAAGAAAAAACAGAGGCCGAGGATTGGTCCGAACTGCAGTGGGGTCTGAATAAGCAAAGCCAGAATATCTTCTATCTTCACGGCTCGCTTCCACTGTTTGATACCGGTCCAGAGGTCATCAAGGAGCAGTACAGCAACGAAGGTTACCTGATGGAAAACATTGGGGTTCGCCTTGATGCCGGAGAGTACCCAATCTTTGTTACCGCAGGAAATGGCGCGGAGAAACTAGCTCAGATTCGCCACAACCGCTATCTCTCGCACTGCTACGACCAGCTTTGTGAGTTAGACGGTTCGGTTGTCACTTTAGGGTTTGGGTTTGGCGAGTCAGATGACCACATCATCGATGCCCTGAACAAGGCAAATCACCTTCGCACAAAAAGCCCACCAAAGTTGTGGAGCATCTATATCGGGACGTTCTCTGAGGCGGATAGTCGATGGATCAGCAGCATAGAGAAGAAATTCCATGCCAAGGTACATACATTCGATGCTAGGACAGCGAGTATTTGGAATGCTTAGGTTGATTCATTCGTATCCACTAGGTTGAGAACTTGAGCTGTAGCTTGCCAGAGCTTTCGCAAACGGGGATGACATGGGACTAATTGAAACGTTGTTGAGTCTTCTGTTGAGAGAGGGAGGAGCGACGGCATTAAAGAAAATCAATCTTGAAATCGATAAGCTGGGTG
>NZ_JBFUCA010000732.1:0-1632 GCF_056405475.1 Polaromonas sp. P1_G4 | reverse complement strand
CTTGTGCAGGATGCGGCCGCCGTCTTTTTCCCATTTTTTGCCGATGCCCGAGTAGGAAGCGACACCGCCCACATCGGCAAACTTGTTGTCCAGGTAGAACCCGACGGCAGCTTGTTCGCGCACGAACTGCACGTTTTCCTTGTCGACCAGGATGCCTTTGTCCCTGAGCTCTGCGGCACAGAAGCGGGACATATAGGCAATCTGCTCGGGCAAGGCAATCCGCTTGCCCTTGACGTCGTCGATGGTCTTGAGGGCCGAACCCTTGGGCGCAATGATGAAGCACTGCCCGTCGGGCTTGGTGCTGGCGATATAGCTGTAGCCGTAGTCGCGCATGCCGCGCGCCGGGTAGTCGCTCGGGCGTGCCATCACCRGGTCGAAGCGGCCGGTCTGCATGCCTTCTTCCAGCTGCTTGAATTCGCGCGCAAACACCACGCTGACCTTGGCCTTCATGGCTTTGCCGATCACCTCGGCCAGCCCCTGGTATTTGGCAATCACCTGGGCGTGGTCGAGGCCACCCGAAGTGCCTTCGCTGATGCCCAGTATCAGTTGCTGGGCCTGCGCCTGGGCATTGGCAGTGCCCATACAAAACTGGCTGAACCCCAACACCAGGGTCCCTAACATCCATCTCCTCAGCATAAGCCTCTCCTTATATAAAGCTCACGCATGCTACTGCGTGTGTCCGGCGCTGGCTAGCGCAATTTACCCCTGTCAACTTTTTCCACCACCCTCATGACATGGTGGGCGCCCGCTTGCATTTGCACCCCGATGACACAATCGGAAGATGCCGCAGACCACCGCCGCCCGACCGAAATCATGAAGAGTCTGCCCACCTTCCTGATCGCCATGCTGCTGACTGCCCTGTCTGCCTGTAGCCCGGCGCCGCGCGCCAGCCAGGACCCGCTGTCGATTGCCCGCGCCCCGGTGGCCACGGCCATCAACGACTACCAGCGCTGTGCCCAGAGCGCCTTGCAGTCGCTGAAAGACAACCCGGAGCAGTCCGTGTTTGTGCTCGCCGATGCCGCACTGGCGGCCTGCGATGCCGGCCTGGATCAGGTGCGGCGCAGCATCCTGGCGGACAACGCAGGCCACCCTTATGTGGCCGCGTTTGCTGAAGATGCCAGCGCCAACATCCGCATTCGCACCCGCAACATGCTGGCGCACAGCCTGAACCGCGTTCGGGAAGCCGCAGCGCCGCATGCCGCGCCGGCAAAGTAATTAAGCGGGAAAACCCCCGCAGCGTTCAGCGCAAGCTCTTCACGAAGCGCGGCGCGTTCGGGGCAATAACACCGCAGAACCGGCTTTGCCGGGCTGCAGGTGTTGCCACCCTGAGGGGGGTTCCGGCTACACGCAGTGAGCCGAGACAGGGGGCTACAAGTTATCGCAGGCCCTTCACATAGCGCGGCGCGTTCGGGTCGCGCTGGCGGCGCTCTCGCGGCGACTCGCCCTCGCCGAAAATGGCACCGAATGTCGACTCGATAAAACCTGATTCAGGATAGACCTCTTCCTCGGTATCGATAGACCGGGCGCTCTGGCGGTCGGGCACAGGCGCCGGGGCAAGCACCGGCTGGCTGCGCTCCTTCACCACCTCGGACACCAACTGCACCAGCGGCACGCGTGCCTTGGGCTCGGGGG
>NZ_JBFUCA010000731.1:0-1635 GCF_056405475.1 Polaromonas sp. P1_G4 | reverse complement strand
GAAGAAATCCGTGAAGTCATTGGTTGCGACGCGCTGATCTACCAGGACGTGGAAGGCATGAAGCGCGCCATCGGCTCACTCAACAGCAAGCTCGACGGCTTTGACGCCTCCTGCTTTGACGGCGTTTACATCACGGGCGACGTGACCGCAGAGACCATCGCGGCGATGAATTCGCAGCGTGGCGACACCGCCGAGAAAATCGGTGAAGACAGCGATGTGGATGTGTCCCGCCTGGCGCTGCCCAATCCGCAAGAAGCCTGAGCCCATGACGAAAAAACAATTGCCCGGCAACCTGCACCGCGATACGCTGGCCGTGCGCGTCGCGCTGGAGCCCAGCCAGCACGGTGAAAACTCCGAAGCGCTGTACCTGACCAGCGGCTTTGTGCAACCCGATGCCGAGACCTCGGCGCGGCGCTTTGCCGACCCTACGGAGGGCTATACCTACGGCCGCACGTCCAACCCGACGGTCACCAGCTTTGAGCGCCGCCTGGCCGCGATGGAGGGCACCGAAGCCGCCATCGGCGCCTCGACCGGTATGGGCGCCATCCTGATGATGTGCATGGGCTTGTTGAAATCCGGCGACCACGTCATCTRCTCGCGTTCCATGTTTGGCTCGACGATCGCCCTGATAGGCCGCGAGTTCGGGAAGTTCGGCGTTGAAACCACGTTTGTGTCGCAGACCGACGTGAGCGAGTGGAAGGCCGCATTGCGACCCGGCACCAAGCTGCTGTTTGCTGAAACACCGACCAATCCGCTGACCGAAGTCTGCGACATCCGGGCGCTGGCTGATCTTGCGCACAGCGTGGGCGCCTTGCTCGCGGTGGACAACTGCTTTTGCTCACCGGCCCTGCAGCGGCCGGTGGAATTCGGCGCTGACCTCATCATGCATTCGGGCACCAAGTACCTCGACGGCCAAGGCCGTGTGATGGCGGGTGCGCTCTGCGRCTCGTCCAAACTCATCGTCGACGTGTTCGGCCCGATCGTGCGCACCGCCGGCATGACGCTCGCGCCCTTCAACGCCTGGGTCGTGCTCAAGGGCCTGGAGACATTGAACATCCGCATGCAGGCACAGAGCGCAAATGCGCTGGCTGTCGCAAAGTGGCTCGAAACGCAGCCCGCGGTTGCGCGCGTTTATTACCCTGGTCTTGAATCGCATCCCCAGCATGAGCTGGCCATGCGCCAGCAATCGGGACTGGGTGGCGCGGTGCTGTCGTTTGACGTGCTTGGCGACACGCCGGAAGCGGCACGCGCCAATGCCTTCAAGGTGATCAACAGCACGCAGGTGCTCAGCATTGCGACCAACCTGGGCGACACCAAGACCATCATCAGCCATTCCGCCACCACGTCGCACGGGCGCCTCAGCGAAGAGCAGCGCCAGGCCGCCGGCATAGGCCAGGGCCTGGTTCGCGTGGCCGTCGGGCTCGACCACGTAGACGACATCAAGGCCGACCTGTCCCGCGGCCTGAGCCTTATCGTATGACTGCATGACTGCCTCAATGACCCAAAAGACAAGAACCCGCTTCGCTCCTTCCCCGACCGGATTCATCCACCTCGGCAATATTCGCTCAGCGCTTTACCCTTGGGCTTTTGCGCGCGCCACCGGCGGTGACTTCGTTCTTCGCATCGAAGACACTG
>NZ_JBFUCA010000730.1:0-1645 GCF_056405475.1 Polaromonas sp. P1_G4 | reverse complement strand
CTCTTTGGCCTGACCTGGTTCGTGCTGCATGGCTGGATTGTGCCGCGAATCGGGGAGTTTCGTCCGCGCCTGGAAATAGAGGCCAGCAAGGCTTTGGGGGTGCCTGTTCGCATTGGTGGAATCACCGCACATTCCCAAGGGATGATTCCGTCGTTCGAGTTGCGCGACGTGACCCTGCTCGACGCCCAGGGGCGCGAGGCCCTGCGGCTGCCGGTGATTCTCGGCGCCCTGTCCGCCTCTTCGATCTGGGGGTTGGGCTTCGAGCAGCTTTACATCGACAAGCCCGAGCTGGACATACGGCGAACCGCTGACGGAAAGATCTATGTCGGCGGCCTCGATGTTTCGCAGGACCGGGCGGCCGGCGAGAGCGCCGCTGCCGACTGGTTCTTCTCGCAGACCGAGTTTGTCATGCGAGGCGGCACCGTGCGCTGGACAGATGAAATGAATCCGGCACCACCCCTGGCGTTGACGCAGGTTGACTGGGTGATGCGCAATACGCGGCGGCGCCACCTCATGCGTCTGGATGCCACACCCCCTGCAGAATGGGGTGACCGTTTCACTGTCAGGGGCATATTCCGCCAATCGCTGCTGTCAAGCAGCGCCGGTGATTTTGATGCCTGGACAGGCCAGCTATTTGCCGGGTTCGACCGGGTGGATGCGTCCCGCATCAAACCGTACCTCAACCTGGACGCACTGGGCATTGAGCTGACACGCGGGAATGGCGCGCTTCGCGCTTGGGCAGATATTTCCCAGGGCCGGGTGACTGGCGGCACGGCCGATGTGGCGTTGCAGGATGTAGACGCCCGTCTGGGTGCCAAGCTGCAGCCTTTGGCCTTTGATTTTGTCGCCGGGCGTGTGGGTGGCGGTCAGCGTACCAATGGTTTTGATTTCAATACCGAAGGCCTGCGCTTTCGTACCCGCGACGGCCTGCAGTGGCCAGGCGGCAACGTGGCGCTGGTGCACACAGGGGACGAGGCCGGCGTTGCGCAGCACACCGAACTCAAGGCAGACAAGCTCGATCTTGCAGCGCTCGCACAGATTGCCAATCGCCTGCCGCTTGATGCTCCCGTCCATGGGCTGATCGCTTCATTTGCCCCGAAGGGACTGGTCGAAAGCGTTGAGGCTCGCTGGCAGGGACCGCTGGATGCCCCTGCCGCCTACGCCGCAAAAGGACGCGTCGCCGGGCTGAGTATTGCTGCCCTGCCCGCACCGCCCAGCCCAGCGTCAGTGCATCCCAAGCCTGGCAGGCCGGGAATCAGCGGCGCCACCATTGACTTTGACCTGACGCAAGCGGGTGGACGGGCCGGGGTCAAGATACTCAACGGCTCGCTCGACCTGCCGGGCGTGTTTGAGGATTCGCTGGTGCCGTTTGACCAGCTTTCCGCCGAGACGCAATGGAAGTTTGCGGGCCGGAAAATCGAAGCGCAGCTGAACAACCTGCGATTTGCCAATGCCGACGCGCAGGGAGAAGCGCAAGCCGCATGGCATACCGACGATGTGGTTTCCGGCAAGCCGCCTGCCGGAGATGCAGCAGATCCCCGATTCCCGGGTGTGCTGGATCTGCAGGGCGTTTTGAGCCGCGGTGATGGCGAGCGGGTACACCGTTATTTGCCGCTGGTATTGCCGGACCGGGTGCGCCACTATG
>NZ_JBFUCA010000729.1:0-1646 GCF_056405475.1 Polaromonas sp. P1_G4 | reverse complement strand
GCCTGCAGCAGCGGCGGGATCATCTTGCGATAGAGGTAGCTCCAGGCCGGGTTGCCGTGCAGGCACAGAAAGGTCAGGCCGCCTCCCCCCACTTTGTTCTCACCGCCGCCTTCGTCGAGGTAATGCATGCGCAGCCCCTGCAGCGCCGGCAGGTCGCTCACATAACGGGGCGGCCAGGGATAGCCCGGCAGGGCATCAAACGCGGCGTCGGGCGTGCGCAATGCATCCTCGCGCAGCGGATGGGCCAGCCGCGATGCCTCGCGCTGCTCATCCCTGCGCCGGCGAAAGAACTCCTGCAGCAGTGCGCTGCATTCCGCAGCCAGCACCCCGCCCTGCAGTTGGGTCTGGTGGTTCAGCCGGGACTCGGCAAACAGGTCGATGACCGAACCGGCGGCGCCGGTCTTCGGGTCGGTCGCGCCAAACACCACGCGTTTGAGCCGGGCATGCAGCATGGCGCCGCTGCACATGGCGCAGGGCTCCAGCGTGACGAACAGCTCGCAATCGTCCAGCCGGTAGTTGCCCAGCGCCTGTGCCGCCGCGCGCAACGCCACGATCTCGGCGTGGGCCGTCGGGTCGTGCCCGTCTACCGGGGCGTTACGGCCCGTGGCAATGATCTCGCCACGCCGCACCACCACTGCGCCCACAGGCACTTCACCCGACCCGGCTGCCTGACGGGCCTGCGCAAGCGCCTGCTGCATGAAGATGATGTCATTCATTTGCTATTATTTTAATAGCTGCTTGCGCTCGTCCTGCAAGGGCCATAGCCTGTTTCTTATTGAATTACTTGTCGTCCTGCGACGGCCGGGGCTGCTGCATCAGGCTTTCCACGGACTGTTTGACCTGCTGCTGCACTTGCCGGCTTTGTTCCTGCGGCGTGGCGCCGCCAGAGACTGCAGGCACGCCGGCCGCCGGCGGGCCGGCCAGTTGGCTGCCCAGCTGCTTCTTGACCAGGAACCCCACGATGGCCAACACGACCAACAAGCTCACGATGCTGAACATGGCGCGCATTTCAGGCCTCCGTTGACGTGTTGCTTGTGCCGGCCATGCCCAGGCGGGCCATCCAGTTGGCCAGGCCGCGCTCGTTTTCATTGCCGGCCGCGTAAATGGCCTTCATCGCTGCGTGGGACTCGGGCCTGTGCTGGTTGATCTTGACCTTGCACTGAAGATCGGTGACCCGCAATTCAAAAGCCACAATACCGGCCAGCATCTTGTGGGCAAACTCTTCGCCCAGGCCACGCCATTGCTCGGCGTAAGGTGGCTCATGGTCGCCAATCAGCTTTTTAAGCAGGCGGTCTTTTGCCAGGGGATCTTCGATCAGCGTGGCCTGCACGGTGCAATGCRCGGCCAGGTAGTTCCAGGTCGGCACCCGCGCCAGATCCGGGTAGACCTTGGGCGACAGGTAGGCATGAGGCCCGAGAAAGGTGGCCACGGCCTGCGGTCGTGCCTGCAGGTAGCGCCAGTGCGCATTGGGCTTGGCCACATGGCCCAGCAGCACCAACTGATCGCCGCGATCTTCCAGATGCAAGGGCAAATGCGTGACATACGGAAGACCAGCGTCATCGACACTGATCAAGCTGGCAAAGGGGTGTTCCTGGATCAGCGCCGCAGCCTTTGCGCGGTCGCCTTTGAATTGGGGCGGCATGTAC
>NZ_JBFUCA010000728.1:0-1649 GCF_056405475.1 Polaromonas sp. P1_G4 | reverse complement strand
CATGTGGCCTGGTTCGAGCCGGAACACCACATCGTTGAAGCCGTGGCGCCGCTGTTTGCCCGCCGCTTTGCCCACATGCGCTGGGCTATCCTCACGCCTCAATGCAGTGTCGAGTCCGACTACCTGGGCCCGCAGGCTTCCGGCCACGGCCGGCACGCTGCGCCGGTGTTGCCCCCGGAAGAAGTACGACCAGGCCACAAGCCGGCCGACGCCCCGGCGTCCCTGCGCTTTGGCCCCGCCGCCGACAGGCAGACAGCCCCCTCACCCGACGCCAGCGAACAGCGCTGGCTCACGCAGTACGAACAGGTCTTTCATCCCGCACGCCTGCGCCGCCGGATGATGCAGAAAGATTCGCCGCAGCGTTACTACCGGAAAAACCGCAGCTCGGCCGGCGCCCGCAAGGTGCGCACACCGAAGGCTGCTGCCGGTCAGTCACTATCAATTTAATAGCTGCTTGCGCTTATCCCTATTGGGTCAGGGCGGTATTTGGCATTCATCCTTGATGCCACGCCATACCGCTCACGGGCTATAAACAGGCAGAAAATCCGCCTCAGGGCCTGGCAAGCGGGGGCCGCGTTGGCGCATTCGGCGGGGGCAATACCACATCACGGCCGTCGTTGCCCGGTGGCGTCACCGGGCGGATGGTCGAGTCACGCGGATCCGGCGGTGGGAGCGGCGCTTCGGGTTCAGACGCCCGGCGCGCCGGGTTGCGGTTCAGCGGATTCCTCAAGGGCGCCGTCGGCACTGCGGTATCGGGTGCCTCAGCTGGCTGTGTGGTCTGCGATGTCTGCGCTACCGCCCGTGGCCCTGTGAAAAGCGTCAATGCCAGTGCCAACACAGCGCCCGGCAGGGCGACGGCAGCGACGGAAAAGCGTGGTTGTTTCAACATGAACATGCCTCCTTGATGGTGGGTGCTGGTAGGTTGCGTGCATGGTAGTGCGTTAACACCACTCTACGCCTGTCCTCCACGCCCGCCATGGCCATGACGCCAGCRCGGCTGTCAGGGCCGGCCTACAGACGCGGCCTCTGCTTTCAAGACCAGGGCGTTGCCGGCTTCGCCACCAGTTCCTTGAACCCGGTCCGCGCGTCATGCTCACGCGCAAACACCCAGCCCTGCAACGACACCAGCACAATTTCAGCGGTCGTCCGCACAAGGCAACCCGGCATCACATGGCCACCACACATTTCTCCCCCTGCATTGGCCACGCTGGCATGCAGGTGCGCGCCGTCAGGGCTCAACGTGCCCGACAGCGTGATCAGTTCCAGCGGTTCCACCAGCACCGTCCCCTGCGGCTCGGCCGCATAGCGCAGCACGGCGCGAGACAGGCTTCCCACCGCAGAGATGACGCAAGCCGCGCGGGTGTTCTGCTCGGCCTGCAGCTGGGCGAATGCTGCGTCCAGGGCTGTTCGCAGGTCGTCGCCTGGGTTCAGGCGGAGAGTTAGGGTTTGGGGCATGGGTGGAGGGTAGACGATGTTGCTGTTGTTGTTCAAGCGGGGCGGACTTTGCTGAGGGTGGCTGGCCGGGGGTTGCCCGGCATGCAAGTAACTTTCTTTTGCTTCGCCAAAAGAAAGTCACCAAAGAAAAGGCGACCCTGCTGTCTGCGACCCTACGCTTCGCTACGGGCAACCTGCGGTGCTCGGTCCAGGCG
>NZ_JBFUCA010000727.1:0-1651 GCF_056405475.1 Polaromonas sp. P1_G4 | reverse complement strand
CACCTGGATGTCGACCACCTTTTCCAGTGCGGCAATGGTTTCTTCCAGGTTGTCAACCTTGGAAGGCGTGATCTCCAGCGTGTAGGCCGAATAGTTGGTGGCCAGCACAACGCCATTGCGGTCCAGGATCAACCCCCGGTTGGGCACGATGGGCACGATGGCCGTCCGGTTGCTTTCCGCCTGCTCGTTCAGGTCGGCATGGCGGTACACCTGCAAATACACCAGCCGCGCCGCCAGCAGAGAAAAAGCACACAGCACCGCAAAACTGGCCACCAGCACCCGCGCGCGAAAGCGCGACAAATCGGCTTCAACGTTGCGCAGTTCAGTCATGGCCGTGTGACTCTACAGCCGCCGGAAAGTGCCCACAACCCCGTCCGCTTACCTCTGAAAAGAAAGAGGCGATGCGAAGCGAGCCGAAAAAGGCCAGCATGAGCCGTGGAACCGGCTTCGCCAGGCCGCAGGCGGGCGGCCCCCTCGGGGGGCAGGGAACACACCAAGTGAGTGACCGTGGGGGCCATATCTAGAGTGGTCGATTCTGGTCAGGATCGGGTGCACGGCGCTGCGGCACCAGCAGCAGCACGCTCACCACCGGCCACAGAACGGCCTCTATCAGCGGCGCCAGCAGCATGATCCAGCCCGGGAAAATACCGCCGCCGATCATGCGGATCACCAGCTCCACACCATGCGCCACCGCAAACAGCGGCAGCACCTGCAAGGCCTGCGACGGCACCGTGAACCAGAGCAGGCGGCGATGGATCATGGTGGCAAAAAAGCTCAGCGCCGTATACGACAGCGCATGCTGACCGAGCAGCGAAGACTGGTGCACGTCCATGCCCAGGCCGAACATGAAAGCCACGCCGATGCCGACACGCAGCGGCTGGTGCACGTTCCAGAACACCAGCACCAGGGCCAGGAAGTCGGGCATCCACGGCACGCGGCCCAAGGGCAGCATGTCCAGCAGCAGCGCCGCGATCAGGCTGCACCAGATGAAGACGGGGTTGGCGGGCAGCAGCAGCTGCTGGCCTGATCGCATGATCATGTTGTCACTCCCTGCATGATCATTTCGAAGCCCCCTTCTTCTTGGGCGCGGGCTCGGGGGTGTCGTCGGGCCGCGGCGGGATCTGGCCGGTGCCGGGCTTGACCACGATGACGTGCCGCGCACCCGTCACGAGCGCCTGCGGTGTACAGAAAATTTTTGCGAACGCCGATTCCGCGCGCCGCTCGATGCGGCTGATTTTGGCCACCGGCAGGCCGGCCGGGTAGACGCCGTCGACGCCGCTGGTGGTCAGCAGGTCGCCTTGCTGCACGTCCGAGTTGCTGCCCATGAAGCGCAGTTCCAGGCCGCTGCCCGAAACGGTCGGGTCGCCATAGGCCACGCTGCGCGCGCCTGTGCGCACATTGAGCACCGGAATGGCCAGGTCGCGGTCGACCAGCAAGGTCACTTCGCTGACCAGCGGATGCACGCGGGTGACCTGGCCCAGCACGCCGGACTCGTCCAGCACCGGCGAGCCCAGGTCAACGCCCTGCGCCATGCCTTTGTCGATGATCACCTTTCGGGTGTAAGGGTCCGCAGCGTCGTACAGCACTTCGGCCGCCAACACCGGCGTGCCGAGCTGCTCGCGCAGGCCCATGAGCTTGCGCAGGCGGTTGT
>NZ_JBFUCA010000726.1:0-1653 GCF_056405475.1 Polaromonas sp. P1_G4 | reverse complement strand
GCGCTGCATGCTCCACAGATCCCCGCTTGAGACCCGGTAGGCCGGCCAGGCGCCAAAACCGTTGCCGGCGCCGGGCTGTTTGGTGAGGTTGGGCAAATCCTGCAGGCGGACACGCTTGTTGTCTTCACCATGGCAGGATGCACAGGAAAAGTCGTAAGGTCCGCCGCGCAGGTAAAACACCTTCTTGCCGACCTCGTACATCAGCTTTTCCTTGGCGTGCGACTGCGGCACCTTGAAGGTCATGTCGCGCGATTCACCCGAGATATAGGCCACCAGCGACTCGATGGACTTCTGCTCACCCGCACCGAAAGGAGTTTTGGCGATCTCGGCGGCATTAAAACCCTGCAATTGCTCCATGCAGGTCAGCAGGCGCGACTCCATGTCCTGCACCCGCTGGGTGTCGGCAAAGAAGCGCGGCAGCTCGACGAAAGCACCTTTCACCACGCCCGGGCCCTTGCCCAGGTCGCATTTTTCAAGCGAGGCATTTTTGGGGCCGCGCGCCTGTTTCCAGAGTGCCTCGCCACGGGCTTCGTACAGCTCGGCCGGGTTGCCGTCGGCCAGCATGGCGCGGTATTCGGCAATACCTTCAGCGGTGCTCTTCTGCGCCGCAGCAGGCAATGACAAGATGGCCGTGGCGGCCAGGGCCGCCAGCCCAAACAGGCTCAACTTCATCGTGGACTCCTCAAATATCGTTGTGGGGCAGCAAAGGGGGCGCGGCGGGAAACCGTCGGGATTCAGGCAATGACGGCTTCGTCGGTACGCTTGTCGCCGTGGTTGTCGACCCAGCTGACCGCGATCTTGTCGCCAGCCTTGCCACCTTTGAAGCTGAACTGCACAAAAGGGTTCTTGGAAACGGCCGTGCCCCACTGCGCGCTCATCACGGTCTTGCCGTTCCAGGTGGCGCTGATGTTCTGGATAAACCAGGCCGGGACGGTCTTGCCGGCCGCATCCTTGCGCTGGCCGCTTTCCATTTCGTGGCTCACCAGCACGCGCACGGTGGTTTTATCGCCTTGGGCCTGTGCCCGGATTCGCATCGGTTCTGACATTTTTTTCTCCTGATTTCAAGGGTTGTGGTGGTTGTCGAAGTCGGGACGGCTTAACCGCCGCAACCGCCCAAAGTCACCTTCACTTCCTTGACCGCATAAAAGTACTTGTCACCGGCCTTGGCCAGTGCATAAACATTGGATGACTGGCCCATCTTGATGTTGGTCGAGACGTTGGCGTCGGTGCCGGCGGGAATCTCGAACACGGCAGCCAGCGCGCTGGGGTTCTTTTCGACAACGAGCGCAATTTGGGTGGTGTTGGCAATGTTGCTTTGCGCGCCGACACGCACCACATTGCCGTTCTCGGCAATTTCGGGCGCCTGCAGCAGCAGGTCCTTGCTTTCAACCGGAGCGCTGGTCGCGCCCATGGCCTTGGCGGCATCTGCCAGGGACTTGCTGTCAAAAGCGGCTTTGTTCCAGCCTGGCGCGTTTTGCGCGTGGGCCGGGTTCAGCCCGGTGGCCGCTACCAGCACCAGCGCAGTGGCGCCAGAACTGCTGGCCAGAAAATCACGACGTTCCATGGTGAACTCCTTTTTTATATAACTTGAATGTCTGAAAAACTAACAACGATTGGACACAAAAACGTCAAGCCGTGGAACGGTACTTATCC
>NZ_JBFUCA010000725.1:0-1654 GCF_056405475.1 Polaromonas sp. P1_G4 | reverse complement strand
TTCAGCGCGCTCCATGAAAGGCGTGACCTTTTCCACGTCAGATTGCAGGTCATCACTCACTGGCGCCAGACGCAGACTTTCTTCACCGGATTTCAGTCCGCGCACGGTTTTTGCCAGTACGTCAGAACTCTCACGCACGTCAGGGAAGGCCTGGGCACTGCCCACCAGCGCCTGAGACACCGATTTCGCCAGACGCTGCGACTGCATCAAAGACTGCCCGGTGGCCGCCACCTGTTGAGCCACTTTATCCGCCTGGCTCAGCGCCAGGAAAGTCACCGTACCCAGGACAGCCACCGCGACGGCGAGGAAAAACACCAGCACCCGCTGATGCTGACCGATGGTCCTGCGGCCCAATAAAGGCAGACGCAGCAGCTCTTGATTTACCGCAGGTGCGCCGTCCTCGGCGGTCGCCATGCGGCTGGGCGCGAAAGCATCGTCATTTCCACCCGGCTGCCGAATCGCTGCGGTCTGAAGCGCAGCCTGATCCATGGCTCCGGTCGCAAGAGGATCTGGCGTACCGACGGAAGCCATGTCCATGCTGTCCTCGGGCTGATCGGGCTTGGTTTTAAATAGCTTCTGGATATTTTCAATAACAGACATGGTGAGCCTTCCGGGAGAGAAACAGTGTGCGCTATGCGCCTATCGTCAAAAAATGCGCTTGCTGGGCAAGCAACTGAAGGTTGATTTCCTGCCAGGTCGCACCATTAAGGTCAACGTACTGGTTGCCAAAGAAATCGGGCGCGTCGGGCGCTTTTTCGGAAAAATCACTGAACGCCTCCTGATTGCGCAGCCCGGACAGCTTGTCGATCAGCAATGCGCAGTTAACTTCCAGGGCACTGTTGAGTGCAACAAGCCTGGAATCCGTGCGTGCAAGCTCGTTTTTGGGAGGGGGTGCTTTGCCGCTGACGTAACTCGCCAGATCCACGACACCAAACAGGCCGCCGCGCAAATTGGCAACACCGGCGAACCAGGCTTGCGTATACGGAACAGGCTGCGTACTGACCCACGGGAAAATTTCACCGGATTGGCTCAGGGGAAACAGGTATTTCTTCCCGCCAGCCTCCACGGCCAGCCAGGACGCGGCAACGCCTTGCGTCCGCGCAATCTGCAACCTGTCGGCCAGCCGGGTTTGTAGCTCTCTAAGTGCTTGTCTGTTCGCCATGCTTTGGTTTTACGCCGTAAATCAGCCAAGGGCCTTGATTTTGGCCATCAGCTCATCAGCATCCACAGGCTTGGTGATGTAGTCGCGGGCGCCCTGCCGCATGCCCCAGACACGGTCAGTTTCCTGGTTCTTGCTGGTGCACATCATGATGGGGATATCCGAGTACAACGGGTCGCGCGTGATGGCGCGCGTCAGCTGGAACCCGTTTTGCCCCGGCATCACCACATCCATCAGGATCAGTTCGGGCTTGTCTTCCGCCAGGCGGCGAAATGCATCCTCTGCATTTTCAGCAGTTTTGACGGTGAAACCATTTTTGACCAGCAGATCGGTCAAGAACATCAATTCGGTTTTGGAGTCGTCAACTACCAGTATTTTCTTGATTGCCATCACACTACTCCTTGTTTAGCGCTGCCGAGATCCTGTACGGTCTGCAGCAGCTGATCTTTTGTAAAAGGTTTGGTCAGGTAGTCTTGCGAACCCACCATACGACCC
>NZ_JBFUCA010000724.1:0-1655 GCF_056405475.1 Polaromonas sp. P1_G4 | reverse complement strand
CCGCTGAACAGATCCTTCACACCCGAACAAGGAAGCCCACCATGGAAATACACCGCGGACGACTCATCGACCATGTCCACCTGCGCGCCCATGACCTCGCGGCCAGCAAGCGCTTTTACCGCGCCGTGCTCAAGTCACTGAACAAGGAAAATGCCATCCAGGAAGCCGACGATCATTTTTCGGCCGATGAGTTGTGGATGGACCAGGCTGACGGATCTACCTCGCACGTCCATCTGGCTTTCCGGGCCAAAGACCACGCAGAGGTCAAAGCCTTCTATGAAGCCGCCCTGGCCGCAGGCGGCACCGACAACGGCGCGCCGGGCGAGCGCAAATACCACCCCGGCTACTACGCCGCCTTTGTGCTGGACCCGGACGGCAACAACATCGAGGCGGTGTATCACGGGCCATTTGTTGCTTCGGCGGAGTCGGTGGTGATCAGGCCGGCAAACTCAAGCTGATCAGAAGCGTAGTCTTCTAACTCCGTAGCCAGGGGTGATATAAATCCCCAGATATAAATCCCCAGATATAAAGAACGGAGTTGCCGATGAACCAAGCACCATCTTTCCCCGCATATTTGTCATCGGCAGGATTCGCAATCACAAGACGAACCGTCTTCGCATTGACTTTTTTTCTTCCCGCCTTGCCAGCATTCTCTGCGGACGTCATACCCGAAAATCTTGTTGGCGTATGGGCAACAGACAAGGCTGTTTTGCGCGGCGCACTGCTGTTCGAAGGAGGGGCCGTGTATCTGGGAATCGATGGCATCGGCGCAATCGTAGGAGGGCCGCCTCCGATCGGGTCAAGAATTGTTTTTACGTATGACCCAAAAACCAATGTCATCGCTTACCAAGCAACAGAAAACGGAAAAACGGTGCATGCGGGAACTTTTACCTATGACCCGACCCRCCAGGTCCTGTCTGGTGACAAAGAAGTACTTCGGCGACGGTTTGATAAATTGACGGATGAAACCAGGCGAGCGTTGGGGCTTGAGCCAACCGTCAAGACAAACGCCGGGAAAAAATGACCGGAAGGAGTGCCCATGTGCCGCAACATCAAGACTCTCTTCAACTTCGAACCGCCAGCCACGGAGCTGGAAATCCGTGACGCTTCGCTGCAGTTTGTCAGGAAGCTCAGCGGGTTCAATGTCCCCTCCAAGGCCAATGAAGCCGCGTTTGACCGCGCCGTGGAAGAGGTGGCGGCTTCTGCACGGGTTCTCATTCGCACACTAGTAACCAATGCCGAGCCGCGCAACCGTGAGATGGAGGCCGAACGGGCACGGGCCAGGTCGGCGCTAAGGTTTGGCACGAGCCAGTAGCCGGCTCCCCCCAAGTCGACCTCGCCCAACTGGAAGCGTCTGACGACATCAAAAGGTTGAGCTGGACTTGCTTCAGCCACGGCGGACACTTCCATGGTTGAAATCCCCGCCATGCGCACCAAGGCAGCCCAGCCCTTGCAGCGTTTCCTCCACAGCAATGTCCAGCGGCGTGTGCGGCTCCGCACCGAGCGCCGCCACCAGGGCGGCGTTGTCCATGCGTACCGGCGTGGTCCAGAGGTAGCGCATCCGGCGCAGCTCGCGCAGGGTCTCGACAAACGGCGCGGCCAGCGTCACCGCCCTCCAGGGAAAGGATTTTATTGACGGCTGCAGGCCACCGCGC
>NZ_JBFUCA010000723.1:0-1656 GCF_056405475.1 Polaromonas sp. P1_G4 | reverse complement strand
CCAGGAAAGGCCCAAAGGGCACATAACCGCCCTCGCGCAAGCCGGTGGAGAACTTCAACGCAATACCTATGACAGCACCAATCACCGAAGCCATCAGGATCATGGGAACCAGCGCAGGCCAGCCGAACCAGGCACCGAGTGCGGCGAAAAGCTTGAAGTCGCCATAGCCCATGCCTTCCTTGCCGGTGGCCAGCTTGAAGGCCCAGTACACCAGCCACAGAGACAGGTAGCCAGCGACGGCACCCCATAAGGCCGTTGGCAGGCTAACCGAAGGGTTCCACTGCAGGGCGGCGACGATCAGGCCGGCCCACAGCAAAGGCAAGGTGATATCGTCCGGCAGAAGCGTGGTATCCCAGTCGATCATCGCCAGGGCCAGCAGTGCGGCGGAAAAGCCGCACCAGCCCAGCGCAGTCAGCGACCAGCCCCAACGCCACACACAAAAGAAGAACAAGGCGCCCGTCACTGCCTCCACGACGGGGTAGCGCATACCGTAGGGCGAGCCGCATACCGAACACTTGCCTCGCAGGAACACGTAACTGACTACCGGAATGTTCTCGTACCAGCGGATGGCATGGCCGCAACTGGAGCAGCGTGAGCGCGGCACCACCAGATTGAACTTGTCGGAAGGCTCTGCTGGCTGCCCGGCCAGCTCCGCGCATTCCTGCGCCCATTGCCGCTCCATCATTTTGGGGAGGCGGTAAATCACAACATTCAGGAAACTGCCAATCAGCAGGCCCAGGATGCCGGCCAGCGACGCATCAAACGCCGGGCCCATACCCGTCCCCATCAAACGACTTGACCCAGCTTGAAAATGGGCAGGTACATCGATACCACGATGCCGCCAATAAGGGTACCCAAAAACACGATGATGATGGGCTCCATCAGACTCGAAAGGCCGGCCACCATCTCGTCGACTTCCGCTTCATAAAAGTCGGCGGCCTTACCGAGCATGTGATCGACGGAGCCGGATTCCTCACCGATGGCGCACATCTGCAACACCATGGTCGGGAACAGATTCGCATTGCCCATCGCAGCCGTCAGGCTGGTGCCCGTGGAGACCTCCTGCTGGATTTTCTCGGTGGCATCGGCATAGAGGGAATTGCCCGACGCTCCGCCCACGGAATCCAGTGCTTCAACCAATGGAACGCCGGCGGCAAACATGGTGGACAAGGTACGGGTCCATCGGGCAATGCACGACTTTTCAATCAGGGAACCAAAGACGGGTACCTTGAGCAACAGCCGGTCCATGAACTTTTGCATCTTTTCATTTCGCTTCCAGGCCTGGAAGAAGAAATAAAGGCCTCCACCAATTCCGCCAAAAATAAGCCACCAATAGGCCACAAAAAACTCGCTGATGGCGATCACGAACAGCGTCGGTGCTGGCAAGTCAGCGCCAAAGGATTTAAACACCTCCTTGAAAGCCGGGATCACAAAAATCATGATCACCGCGACCACCACAAAGGCCACAATCACCACCGAAATGGGATACATCAGGGCCGATTTGATTTTCGACTTGATGGCCTCTGTTTTTTCCATGTAAACCGCGAGGCGATCCAACAGGGACTCGAGAATACCTGCAGCTTCACCGGCCTCGACCAGATTGCAATACAGCGCATTGAAATACATCGGGTATTTGCGAAAAGCCGCACTCAAGGA
>NZ_JBFUCA010000722.1:0-1664 GCF_056405475.1 Polaromonas sp. P1_G4 | reverse complement strand
GCCTGAAATCTGGGCTGAACAAGCCAAGTTCAAGGAAGGCCACGAAAAGCTGGTCGCAGAGACCGCCAAGCTGGCCGCCGCGGCCAAGACCGGCAACCTTGACAACCTGAAGACCGCCTTTACGGCTACGGCCGGCAGTTGCAAGGCTTGCCACGACGCGTTTCGGGCTCAGTAGCCCTCTGTTGAAGCTCACTTCGTGTAGCTTCCTCTCCCCCTCAGGGGGACAGGCGCCTTGCGCCCGGCGAAGCCAGACCCGCGGCCCCTGCTGGCTAAATCGTGGACATGGGTGCTGCTATTAAATTCATAGCTGGTTGCGCCCGTCCCATATGGTCAAAAGGCCTGTTTCATTGCTGAAACAGGCCTTTTTTTCGGGCGGGGAACGCTTATCAGGTCTCTTTGAGAAGTTTTTCGATCAGCTGGTGCAGCGCCGCAAAGTCGGGCTCACCCACGTACTGCTTGACGATCTCGCCGCGCTTGTTGACCAGGTAGGTGGTGGGTGTGAGCTGGACATCGCCCCATGCTTTGGCCACTGCGCCTGTGTTGTCGATCGCCACCTTGAAGGGCAGCTGGCGCGTTTGCGTGTAATTGACGACATAGCTGGGTGGGTCGTAGCTCATGGCCACGGCCAGCGTGTCGTAGCCTTGGGATTGGTATTTGTTGTAGGTCGAGATGACCTTCGGCATTTCTGCCACGCAGGTCACACAGCTCGTGGCCCAGAAATTGACCAGGGTGACCTTGCCTTTGAGGTCGGCGGTGGTTTTTTTGCTACCGTCCAGCAACACAAAGGTCGACTCCGGCGCGGCCTCGGCGCCGCCACATCCCGGCAGGCAGGCAAGGGCCGCCACAGCCAAAATACCGGCCAGTGCCGTGCGGCATACTGTCAGGCGGGATGTCAATTTCATTGGAAGGACCTCATCATGCAACGTCGCAATTTTAACCAGGCCGGCGTCAGCGCGTTGGGCGCACTGATATTGGCCGCTTACCACCAGGCCCACGCACTTTCGCTGGGAGACCTGTCCGGCATCAGCAATGCCGACGCCAGCGCCGGCCTGAAAACAGCCCTTGAAAAGGGCGCTGTCGCCGCCGTCGCCCTGCTGGGCAAGACAGATGGATTCCTCGGCAACCCAAAAGTTCGCATTCCCTTGCCCGGATATCTCGAAGATGCGTCGAAATTGCTGAAAAACTTCGGCCAGGGCAAGCGGATCGATGAACTGGTGACGTCCATCAACCGGGCCGCTGAAGCTGCCGTGCCCATGGGAAAGGACCTGCTGGTCAATGCGGTACGCACCATGAATGTGAATGACGCCAAGAACATCCTGACGGGTGGCGAAACCTCGGTGACCACTTTCTTTGCCGAGAAGACCCGCACCCCGCTGGGCGTGAAGTTTCTGCCCGTGGTGACCAAAGCCACCGAAAAAGTCGGCCTGGCCAACAAGTACAACGAATTCGCCGGCAGGGCCGCCGGCTTTGGCCTGGTCAAGAAAGAAGACGCCAACATCCAGCAGTACGTGACCGGCAAATCGCTGGACGGCCTGTACCTGATCATCGGCGAGGAAGAAAAGAAGATCCGGCAAGACCCGGTAGGCACGGGCAGCGCCATCCTCAAGAAGGTCTTCGGATCCATGAAATAACGGGTTTTCTGAAATATTGCATCGGAAATTGGC
>NZ_JBFUCA010000721.1:0-1664 GCF_056405475.1 Polaromonas sp. P1_G4 | reverse complement strand
CTGTTGCGTAGACCGCGCAGTAGTCGGACTGGATACTTTGACGAATAAACAAGCGCTATCCCATTCTTGCCACAGTGCCAAATCCGCGAAAAGGGCTCTGCGCCTTTTTCGCTGAAGCCTTCTTAATTGGCGCTTTCTTTGCGGCGGCTTTCTTGGCTGGTGCCTTCTTTGCCGCAGCTTTCTTGGCTGGTGCCTTTTTGGACGAGACCTTGAGAATCAATGATTTCTTCGCTGTGGACATGATCGTCTGTCTTTMAAAGTTAGCTTTTGGCTTTAAAGGCTTCGGGTGCTCCGTCGGCCTCGGCCAGGTTCATCGCTAGGCGAACAGAGTCTGCGCCGGCCAACGGCACTATCACGCCAAGCCAAAATGACTCGTCGGCCATCGTTGTGTAAGTGGCATACCCGTCCTTAATGGGGCACTCGTCAATCAACCCTGGGGTGAAAGTGTTGTGAAACAGCCAGAATACTTTCGTTGCGGTACTGCCGTCCGGCACTTTTACTCGTGTTTCGATCTGGCACTGTCTACCGCCCACATTACTCACCTTGACCAATACGCGATAGCCCTGTGCATCAGTAGGTCCGAAATCCTTCATGGGTTCGTCGTCTATCGCTTGCGCGGCAGAGTAACGACGAGTCACCTCCTTGATAGTTGCTTCGTCCACACCTTCGGCCATCAGCCTTGTTTCCGTTCTAGTCAGTGTGTCCGCGGGTACTTTGTAAAGGGGTTCCTTTCGGAATTTGACTTCGATATCGTTGATGCTGCTTTTGATGTCCTGCATCTGTGCCGACAGATCAGAATATGAACTGCGCAACTCAGCTGGCAAGAACCGCATGGCCCATAGGTAAACGAGCAGGAAGCCGAAAAATGCGAAAGAAATGGCAATGACGATGCCAGGCGTTCCATTGCCGGCACTAGTGCTTCCCGAAATCGCCTGCGTCAACCACACCCCAAGGACGTTGGAGCGCTCTTCGATGGCTCTCAAATTCACCAGGCTCAGACCCACAATCATCGTTGTCAGCCAATCGGCGATGCGTTCCAAACTCGTATTGGGGCGGATCCCCTGCTGCGGTTTCTCGCCATTGCCTTCTTTCACCTGCACGCCTGCACCGCCCCAGTTGGGCGATCCAAACAGCAACCCGAGCATCCCACCAGCCGAAAAGGCACCGACGCATGCAAGCACGGCCACAAATCCACCGGTAAGACTGTTCCAACCTCCGGTACTGCGCGACGCCAAACCATACATGAAGGCGCAAAGGAGACCGATAAGCGAAGAGAAGGCAATGACCACAATGGCCAACGCAACCTGAGAATTGTTGTTGTTTGGCGCAAGGATCCTCCACCCGAATCGTAAAACTCGGAGCCGACACGTCACACATCCTTTGTTAAACATGGCAGTTAGTCCTTTCGCTTTTTACRCAGCGCCGAGCCGAAACCGCGGAAAGGGGAATCCTTTCGTTCAGGAATTGGCTGCGGAGATGGATGAGGACGCGGATCAGGATTCGGATTTCGGCCGATTGCAGATATCGATGACATGGTCTCTCCTTTTTAGCGTCGCGAGTTCTTCTTTGCTGAGCYGAATCCGCGAAATGGCGTTTCGGTTGTCGGCCGGTTATTTGGTGTCGGCGGTGAATGCGGAGGCGGAGGCGGAGGCGGAGGCGGAGGC
>NZ_JBFUCA010000720.1:0-1667 GCF_056405475.1 Polaromonas sp. P1_G4 | reverse complement strand
TTTGTGATGCTGGTATTGGTCTTCGTGATCTCCAGTTTTCTCGACAATATCGCGGCGGCCATGATAGGCGGCACCATGGCATCTGCGCTGTACCGCAAGCGTGTTCATATCGGCTTCCTGGCTGCCATCGTGGCCGCCAGCAACGCGGGCGGCTCGGGCAGCGTGGTGGGAGACACCACCACGACCATGATGTGGATTGCCGGGGTTTCGCCGGGCCAGGTCTTCGAGTCCTATGTCGGTGCATTGGTGGCGCTGGCCATCTTCGGCGTGATCGCTGCGCGCCAGCAGCACGCGCTGCAGCCCATCATGAAGGACGCCACTCCGGGCGCGCATCTGCATTGGGCCCGGCTGGGCATCGTCGCCATCATTCTGCTGTCGGCAGTAGCTGCCAATGTGTATTTCAACCTGCGCGATCCGGCGGTGCTGGAGCAACTGCCGGTGATCGGTATCTCGGTATGGGTGGCCATCGCGGTGACCACGCCCTGGCGCCGGCCCGACTGGCGCTTGTTGCCTGACGCCGCACGCGGTAGTGTGTTTCTGCTGTCGCTGGTGCTTTGCGCTTCCATGATGCCGGTGCAGCATTTGCCGGCCGCCAGCTGGCAAACTGCTTTCGGCCTGGGTTTTGTGAGTGCGGTGTTTGACAACATTCCGCTCACGGCGCTGGCCCTGCACCAGGGCGGCTACGACTGGGGCTTTCTGGCATACGCCGTCGGCTTTGGCGGCAGCATGCTGTGGTTTGGCTCCTCCGCTGGTGTGGCCCTGTCGAATATGTACCCCGAGGCCAAGTCGGTTGGCGCCTGGATCAAGGGCGGCTGGCATGTGGCGCTGGGCTATGTGGCCGGATTTTTCGTTTTGCTGGCCGTGCTTGGCTGGCATCCTGACGCTCCCCGTGCCCGAAAGATTGCAGCGACCGCACCGCCGGCGTCCGCAATGCATTCCCCCACCGGGACGGAAGTACCTGCTCCCGCATCACTTGTGAAAACACCATGACCAAACCCAAAATTCTCGTCGCTCGCGCCGTATTCCCCGAAGTCATCGCCCGCCTGGAACAGTATTTCGAGGTTGAATCCAACCAGGCCGACGAGACCTGGTCCAAGACCCAGCTCACCGAGCGCCTCAAGGGAAAGGACGGCGCCTTCACCACCGGCGGCGACAAAATCGACGCGGAGGTGCTGGCCGCCTGCCCGGGTCTAAAAATTTGCGCCAACATGGCGGTGGGCTACAACAACTTCGACATCGACGCCATGACCGCTGCCGGCGTGCTGGCCACGAACGCGCCCGACGTGCTGACTGAAACCACCGCTGATTTCGGTTTTGCCCTGCTGATGGCCACGGCACGCCGCGTGACCGAAAGCGAGCATTACCTGCGCGCCGGCAAATGGACCAAATGGAGCTACGACATGTTTGCGGGCTCCGACATCCACGGCGCCACGCTGGGCATCCTGGGCATGGGGCGCATAGGGCAGGGCATTGCCAAACGCGGTGCCCATGGATTTGGCATGAAGGTGATTTACCACAACCGCTCGCGCCTGGATGCAACGCTGGAAGCAGAATGCAAAGCCAGCTACGTCGGCAAGGAAGAACTGCTCAAGACGGCAGATCACCTGGTGCTGGTACTGCCGTATTCGCCTTCATCCCACCACACCATTGGCGCAGCAGAACTGGCG
>NZ_JBFUCA010000719.1:0-1673 GCF_056405475.1 Polaromonas sp. P1_G4 | reverse complement strand
CGCTTGCACTCTATGAGAATGCCAATGCGCCAATAGCAGGGCTGACTTCAGAGATTGCAAGACATCAGATGCGAATTGCTTCCCAGCAAGCCTTCTCTCTGTTTCGCCGAAATTACATCGATAGTGGGAAAAACTTTCTTCTTGAAGTGGACAAGTTGTCAGTAGAAAAACTAGTTGGCACCAGAAGTTCCTACCTGAACAGCAAGCTGGCCGATGGAACAGTTACTCAACAACAAGTCAATGAAGTCGCGGATTTAGCCCGATCACGAATTAAGAGTTTTTGTATATACCAGTTGTCGAACGACATCATCAGTTCCGGAGTCGGATGTGGGTATTACGATATTTCCGGGACGAAAGACAACCATGAGATCAAGCGTTGGATGAGTGAGTATCTTTTCGGAGTGTGCTTCGCATTGGATGCCGCGGCATCCAATGCGGAGTGTTTTGTGGATTACATGCTTCTCGGATTTGAAAGACTGTTCGGTAGCCCTGGAGCGCAAGATTTCGTCCCGGATCTGGGATCATTCAGTCGGGTATTGGACGCCGACCAGTTGCGTGCATATTGGATCACCAACGAACAGCGATACAGAGATATGAAATTGAATGAGGTCGATCGGAATGTTCGCACTAGCAACGTCGTTTTAGCCTATTCTGAAGCGGTACCCCGCCTGTTTAGCGCTCTTGGCAAATGGACTTCTAAATAATAAGATTCAGGTTCTCCATGCAGAGTTGCTAGTCTTAAGACGACTACGAGTTTCTCAAAAAACTTTGTCGAGGGTGCTTGTTCATGCGAGACATTCAAACGTAGGCGGTTCCTAAGTAATCCCCACCAAATAGCCTGGAGGGCAAATTTCCGCTTGCCTCGTCATCCCTTGTCCTACGCCGTACCCCGCGCACCAGGCTTACCTTGTCCTTTTAAGGAGAGACAAGATGAGCAAACAGCAGCAAGACTTCAAAACCTTGATGAAAGAGCGGCAGCAGGTCGCAGCCGCGTATGTCAGTGGCGACGCGGCGCCACTGGGGCGTGTCGTGGCGCAGGAGTCACCGGCCACCTTTATGAGCCCGGGCGGCGGGGTGGTGCGGGGCACGCAGGAAGTGTGGTCGCGCTACCAGCAAGATGCCGGCCGGTTTGAGGCGGGCAGTACGACCCAGCTGGAAATTCTCGACATGGCGGCGGGCGATACCGTTGCCTTCTGGACGGGCATTCAAAAAGCGCAGGCCCGCATGAAGGGTGAGCCAGAGCCCGTGGCGAACAAGCTGCGGGTAACCGAGGTGTTCAGGCGCGAAGGCGATGCCTGGAAGCTGGTGCACAGGCATGCGGACCCGCTGGTTGAGGCGAAGCACTAGCCCCACGGTCGCTCACTTCGTGTAGCTTCCTGCCCCTCGAGGAGGCCGCAGGCGGGCAGCCCTTTTTCCGTGCAAGGGGCAGGGACCCGCCGCAGGCTCGCAGTGGGGGAGCGTGGGGGCTCTACTTCCGGCTAATCACCACAGCACCACCGGCGCCCTTGGCGTCGGCATTCTGGCCACGCAGCAGGTTCTGGCTGCCGATGTTCAGGGTGTAGTTGTCGGCGTTGTATTTGCCGGTCCCAAGCAGGTACACCGGGTTGCTGCCGTTGAGTGTTACGGTTTCGCCTCGCACGGTAATCATTGCGTCTTGCTGCACCCGCTTGGAC
>NZ_JBFUCA010000718.1:0-1675 GCF_056405475.1 Polaromonas sp. P1_G4 | reverse complement strand
CCTTGAAGTATTCCTCGCTGGCGAGATTGACGATGACCGGTGTGGTGTGGGCAGCGGCGCGCTCGTTCAGGTAGGCGGAGATTTGTGAGCCCCAGAACTGGTAAAGATTTTTGCCTTGGGGTGTGGCCAGCGGCGTGCCCATTTCAAGCCGGTAGGGCTGCATGCGGTCCAGCGGGCGCAGCACGCCGTAAAGGCCGCTCAGAATGCAAACGTGCTCCTGCGCCCAGGCGAGTTGTGCCTCGCCTAGCGTTTTTGCATCGAGGCCACCATACACATCGCCGTCAAACGCCAGCGCGGCCTGTTTGGAATTCTTCGCGGTGAATTTCGGCGACCAGGCCTGGTAGCGCGCGACATTCAGGCCTGCGAGCGAATCTGACAGCTTCATCAGTTCGCTGATCTGCTGCGGGGTTCGGGTTTTGAGCACGTCAATCAACTGGGCCGACTGGCGGGTGAAGAGGGGTTGGGTGTGGGTCGCGACGTGCGGCGACGTGTCGTAGTCCAGGGATTTGGCCGGCGAGATGAGAAACAGCATGCTTTGGAGTTGTGGGGGTAAGGCAAGTAAGGCGAAACCCCCACTTTACGACAGGAGGGTGGCGCCAGGCCATGAGCCTTCAACTACCGCAGGTCGCTGGCCAAAGAGGCGAGCGTTTCAGCCGCAATCGTGGTGTGCGCCGGGTAATGCGTGTGGTCGCAGCCCAGTTTCACGCTTGCGCCTGCCTTGACAGCCGCGCACATGGCCGCGTCCAGCTCAAAGCGCACAAAGTGCACAGCCGAGGTCTTCTCGTCGTTCTCGCGGTCCATGTCCTCGTCGGCAATGGCGTAGACACGGGCATGGCCTTCGACCTCGATGAACATGCGGTCTTCCACACCGATCAACCGGGCCAGTTCGCGCTTGCGTTCGTTGACGTCGGGGTACTCAAGCATCAGCGTGCCCTTCCAGTTGGTCCCGTCGGGCATCAGTGGGGCATAGGCTTCGATCTCCTGCTCTATGCCCTCTTCTTCAAAGATTTTCTCCACGCGCAGCATCTCCTGGATCTGGTAGCGGATGCTGGTTTCGCTTTCAAACTGCWGGTTGATGTGCTCACCCAGGCGCACGCTGCGCAGCTTGCGGTGGGCGATGATGGCCGGCTTGTTCTCCTTGCGGTATTTACTGTAGGCCTCCAGCGTCATCAGGGATTCGCGGGTGATCTTTCCGGTGGTCTTCATGGTGTGATCTCATTTCAGGCCGTAGGCCGTGCGTATCAGCGTGAGCGGGTGCTTTTGCGGCGGTGCACCCAGGCTGTTGACGTCAAAGCCCTGGGCGATGTGGTGGCCGCCCAGCGGGCAGTCGCTGCTGATGACGTCAGGCAGGCCGCCGTCTTTGTGGCTGGCCATGGCTTTAAAAAGCGGCTTGCCGATCTTCATGGCCTGCTGGTGGTAGGGCACCTTCACGCCAAAGGTGCCGGCGTGGCCCGAGCAGCGCTCATGCGTGTGCACACTGGTGCCCGGCACCATCTTGAGCATTTCCTCGGTTTTCTTGCCGATGTTCTGTACGCGGCCATGGCAGGGGATCTGGTAGCTGATCTTGCCCAGCGGCTTGCTGAATTCGGTCTTGAGCAGGCCGTCGCGCTTGCGGGCCATCAGGTATTCAAACGGGTCCCACATGTGTTCCTTGACGAGCTGCACGTCGGCATCG
>NZ_JBFUCA010000717.1:0-1678 GCF_056405475.1 Polaromonas sp. P1_G4 | reverse complement strand
GTGGGGGAACTTACCTTCGTCAAAGCCATTTCTTCTGCTCGGCGCACATATGTCATATCAATGATCAAGAGGGTAAGGCCATTTGACATCCGTGCACCCGGGGCGTTTGTGTTCTCTGCAGAGGAAGAGGACCCGGTTAGCTGGCTTTCAGCGGCAGCAAATTACCTAGGTACCGTGAAAGTCTGTGTCAGTCGGCAAGAAAAGGAAGACGTATGTTCGCCCTAGAGTTCCTAACACGGCAGTCCACACTGACGCCGTGCGGCAAAGCCGCGCAGCGCCGGTGACTTCTACGTTAGATACCATGGAAACACTGCTCGTTATGGTGCTCGCGCTTTTTGGGGTTGGCTTCGCGGTTGGTGCATTCTTGAATCATCCAGACGAACTCCCGCCGCACCGACTTCGTAGGTTTCTGTGGTCCGGGTGGATTGGATGGACCATCCTCTGCGGTGCACTGCTGCACCTTGCGAACGAAAAGCTTTGTCCCCCCGGCAGTTGCATCGGAGTGGCCTTAGGGCTTGCGTGGTTCGGACTGACGCTAGCGTGGTTAGTTGGCGGGCTGTGCGCGACGGCTGGTATCTATACTGCCCGGAACTATCTGAGGAACCACTAGTGGCAATGGCATCAAACAAGCCGTTCGACACTGACGCCCGAGTGCTTCAATGCGCTCCGTGCACACGCCTCCCGCTCGCCGATCAACTCCAACGTTAGGCCGCACCATGCGAGTCATTGCGATTGTTTCGCTTCTCGTTCTGCCTGGTCCGATATTCCTGGCCTACTCACAATTCATTGGCAACACGGGCTTTGAGTGGAAACACCTTCTAGCGAACTACGCTTGGTGTTCCGCAGTCTTGTATTGCTCCGCGTTGATTTTGATGGGAGCCCGCGCGAGCGTTACGCTATGGCTTGCTACTCTCGCCGCGGGGAATGCAGCTCTTATTGCATTCTGTTTTTGGATGGCCAGTCTCTTGGCGAGAGGCTACAGGGACACCGAAATCGCATGGGTGCTGCTTTTTCCAGCTCAGGCACTGGTCATTACCCTCGCGGTGTTGGCCTATTGGATTGCGCACCGGAACAAAGAACGGCCTGGCCATGTTGCCTAACAGGCCGATCGAGACCGGCACACAACGCCGCGGCTCCGCGAGGCGCATGATTTTCGGCGCGACTTATAGCGCCAAGCTTCTGAGTGCGGCTCACTTTCAACGTTGAGTGTCTTGACCATGCGTCTTTTTTATATCTCAATTGTCATTGCACTATTTCAGGTCACATCCAGCCATGCCGCGTGCTCTGACAAAGAAAGTTGGATGGCGGCAAAATCATTGCGCCTAATCTCATCCAATGGACAAAACCCGAAAGAATCTTTTGAGGTAGAGGTACGCCACTTGGGTAACGCACAAATGTTTTCGCGCGTCATCCAGGGTGTTGCGGTCGCCGAGTCTTACCGGCTTTCTGGCGGGCGACACCTGTTTCACGGCCTTGATGAAAAAGCGTTCATTCACCCTGTTGGCTTTGACCCCAGGCAGTCATTTTTTCTGCCAACCATGATTCTGGAAAAATTTGGATTTGCCGGATTGTGTGAGGTTTCAGGCGAGCAACACTTTCATGGTTCCATCGACCTGGGCGATTACTCGCCTCCTGGTATGCGCAGGCTGAAGGTTGAGGGAACGGTGGCCCGTTCCTC
>NZ_JBFUCA010000716.1:0-1682 GCF_056405475.1 Polaromonas sp. P1_G4 | reverse complement strand
GTCCATGCATGCTTACGCCATCCAGGAATCGGCCGGCATGGTCAAGCTCGATGCCATGGAGAACCCGCACCGCTTGCCGGCATCGCTGCAGGCCCATCTGGGCCAGCGCCTGGGTGCGCTGGCATTGAACCGCTACCCGGATGGCCGCGTGAATGACCTGCGCCGTGCGCTGGCCGACTATGCGCAGATGCCCGAGGGCTTCGACATCATGCTGGGCAATGGCTCGGACGAGTTGATCTCGCTGCTGGCCATGGCCTGCGATGTGGAAGGGGGCTCCATATTGGCGCCGCTGCCGGGCTTTGTGATGTACGCCATGAGCGCGCAGCTGCAGGGCCTCAAATTCATCGGCGTGCCGCTGACGGCCGACTTCGAGCTCGACGAAGCCGCCATGCTGGCCGCCATTGCCGAGCACCAGCCGTCGATCATTTACCTGGCCTACCCGAACAACCCGACGGCCAACCTGTGGGACGACGCGGTGATTGAAAAGATCATCGAAGCCGTAGGCGAGCAAGGTGGCCTGGTCGTGATGGACGAGGCCTACCAGCCCTTTGCCAGCAAAAGCTACATCGACCGCATCGCCAGGCACGGCCATGTGCTGCTGATGCGCACCCTGAGCAAGCTCGGCCTCGCCGGCGTGCGCATCGGCTACATGATGGGCCCGAAAGCGCTGATTGCCGAGATCGACAAGGTGCGCCCGCCCTACAACATCAGCGTGCTCAACTACGAATGCGCGCTGTTCGCGCTGGAGCACCAGGGTGAATTCGTCGCGCAGGCCGCGGAGCTGGTGGCCCAACGTGCTGTGTTGCTGGAGGCCCTGGCCGGCATGGAGGCAAAGGGCGTCAAAGCCTGGAAAAGCGACGCCAACATGATCCTGGTGCGGGTGCCCGATGCGGCCAAAACCTTTGAGGGCATGAAATCGCGCAAGGTCCTGGTCAAAAACGTTTCTAAAATGCACCCATTGCTGGCCAATTGTTTGCGCCTGACGGTCGGCACCGCGGACGAGAACGTGCAAATGCTGGCGGCGCTTGAAAAGTCCCTATGACCACCCCTACCCACGCTCCCCGCATTGCCGAGGTTTCACGCAACACCGCCGAAACCCAGATCATCGTCAAGCTCAACCTGGACGGCACCGGTAAAGCCAGCCTTTCCACGGGCATAGGCTTTTTCGACCACATGCTGGACCAGATCGCCCGCCACGGGTTGATCGACCTCGACATCCAGGCCAAGGGCGATTTGCACATTGACGGCCACCACACGGTGGAAGACGTGGGCATCACGCTGGGCCAGGCTGTGGCCAAGGCTGTGGGAGACAAAAAAGGCCTGCGCCGCTACGGCCACGCCTATGTGCCGCTCGACGAGGCGCTGTCGCGCGTGGTGGTCGATTTTTCGGGCCGTCCGGGCCTCGAGATGCATGTTCCTTTCAAGAGCGGCATGATCGGCACCTTCGACAGCCAGCTCGCCTACGAATTCTTCCAGGGCTTTGTGAACCACGCCTTTGTGACCTTGCACATCGACAACCTCAAGGGCGAGAACGCCCACCACCAGGCCGAAACCGTGTTCAAGGCATTTGCCCGCGCGCTGCGTATGGCGCTGGAGATCGACCCGCGCGCCGCAGGCGTGATTCCATCGACCAAGGGTTCGCTGTAACCCCTTCGCACTCAACGCCGGGAACACGTCCAATC
>NZ_JBFUCA010000715.1:0-1697 GCF_056405475.1 Polaromonas sp. P1_G4 | reverse complement strand
CGTCGACATGCGCCCGGTGTTCACCAGCTGCCGGGCAAACGGGTGCTCACGCGCCAGATCCAATGCCGCCGTGCGAAACAGCCGCTCCGCGCCGTCGGCCGGCCGCAGAAAGCGCGCGGTGCGGTTGGTGATCAGCACGTTGTGCTTCGCCGCCTCATGCCTTTCGTGGTGATAGCTGTCGAGCAATGCGGGCGCGGCGCGGCCTTGCAGCACAGCGGCCAGCTTCCACGCCAGGTTGTCGGCGTCCTGAACACCCGAATTGCCGCCGCGTGCGCCGAAGGGGCTCATCACATGGGCCGCGTCACCGGCAAAGAACACGCGGCCATGGCGCAGGTTGTCGAGGCATTCGCTGCGGTAGGCATAGGGGCCGACCCAGACGATTTCATAGTCACCATCGTCCAGCACCTGTCCCGCCTGGCTTTTGAACTGCGCCTTCAGGCGGGCGCGCACCACGTCCTCACGGCTGACTTCTTCGGGGTTGGCGTGCGGCGGCATCTGGTAGTCGATGCGCCAGACACCGTCGGCCATCAGGTGTTGCCACACGGCGCGGCCTTCGTTAAAAGGTGCTTCGATCCAGGTGTGGCGCTCCACCGGCGGCGGGTTTTTAAAGCGTACGTCGGCAATGCACCAGCGGTCGTCGCCCTTTTGCGCGGTGACCGTCGCACCGCACCAGGCGCGAAACGGGCTGCGCGAGCCCGTGCAATCGATCACATGTTCGGCCTGCAGGGTGTAGCTGCCCGCAGGCGTTTCAAGCTGCAGCGTCGCGAAGTCGTCGTTTTGCTCAAAGGCCGTGACGCGGTGGCTCCAGCGGAGATCAATGAGGCGGTCCTCAGGCGCGGGTCGGTAGAGCTGCTCCACCAGGAAGCCCTCGACATAAAACTGCTGGATATTGATAAAGGGCGGTTGCCGGCTCAGTGAATGCGTTTGCTGCTGGCGCAGGTCAAACGAATACACCTCGTCGGCGCCCGCAAAGGTGCGGCCCACGCTCCACTGCACCCCTTTGGCGGCGATGCGCTCGTAAATGCCTAGGCGCTTGAAGATTTCCAGGGTTTTCTGGGCATAACAAATGCCGCGCGACGACGCGCCCTTCACGCCCACGGTGTTGTCTTCGTCCAGCAGCAAGGCCTTGATGCCGTACTGCGCCAGCGCACAGGCCAGCGTCAGGCCGGTGATGCCGCCGCCAACGATGACGACGCCGTGCCGTTTGACCTCGCCTGTTTGCAGCTCGGGCGGTTCCACGAACGGGTATTCGGGCAGGGTGTAGCCCGTGCCTTGGGCAAATTCATAGCCGTTGGTGAACGCGGCCGGCAGTGTGGCCGCAGCGGCGCTGCCTTTTGTGCTTGTCTCCGGCATGGATTGGTCCTGCGGTTCTTACGTGTTTTAGGCGTTTTAGCCATACCGGTCAAGCGCAAGCAGCTATCAAAAGAGTAGCAAATGCGAGGCGCCGGCACGCGCTTTTCCTGGAGGCCCGGTGCGGTGGGCAACTCGGACAGTATTGTTTACCTATCCGTAATAAATTTACCATAACGTAATTGATACGATGAATTTGTCTGCCGTACGTCGCTGGCTATGGTTGCCCTTCTTTAATTTGTTAAATTTATTAATAATATTAATTTGATAGTTTTAATTAATGGCATGCATTGATTCCGGCAATTAGACGAATCCCTCCAACAGGTCTATGGTGTTTAGGTCTTCGG
>NZ_JBFUCA010000714.1:0-1699 GCF_056405475.1 Polaromonas sp. P1_G4 | reverse complement strand
CGGCCATGCAGGCCGGCCCGATGATCCGCAAGGGCAACATGAAAATCAGCCCGTGGCTCAGCGCCTACGAACGCAGCAACGTGCTGGTCGGCCTGGCCTGCGGCCTGCGCGGCCGCGCCCAGATCGGCAAGGGCATGTGGGCCATGCCCGACTTGATGGCCGACATGCTCAAGGCCAAAATCTCGCACCCGCAGGCCGGCGCCAACACGGCCTGGGTCCCGTCGCCCACGGCCGCCACGCTGCACGCGCTGCACTACCACCAGGTCAATGTGGCGGCGGTGCAAAAAGACATCGAGAAGACGGTCGACCTGAAGTCCGAAATCGCCCGCCTGCTGCCCGAGCTGCTGCTGGTGCCGGTCTCGCCCGACGCCCAATGGACGCCTGCCGAGAAGCAGCAGGAGCTGGACAACAACGCCCAGGGCATCCTCGGCTATGTGGTCCGCTGGATCGACCAGGGTGTGGGTTGCTCCAAGGTGCCCGACATCCACAACGTTGGCCTGATGGAAGACCGCGCCACGCTGCGCATTTCCAGTCAGCACATCGCCAACTGGCTGCTGCACGGCGTGGTCACGAAAGCGCAGGTCAAGGAAACCTTTGAACGGATGGCCGCCGTGGTCGACGGCCAGAACGCCGGCGACCCCCTCTACAAAAAAATGGCGGGCAACTTCGAGACGTCGGYGGCCTACAAGGCGGCGTGCGACCTGGTCTTCAAGGGCCTGGAGCAACCCAGTGGCTACACCGAGCCGCTGCTGCACGCCTGGCGGCTGAAGGTAAAAGCCGGCTTGTGCCGTTAAGTCTGCGGCAGGGGTGCGGACGGGGGCTTGCGCCTGCTGCAGCCTGTGCCTGACAGAGTCAATTTGCTACTGAATTGATAGCTGTTGGCGCAAGCTGTTATTGGCCTGCAGGCCAAATACTCTTGAAAATCCGGGTTCGACCCGCTGGCGCCGGTGCGCCCCCATGGCGAATGACAGCCGGTCAGGCGTTGATAACCCCTGAGCTTGCGGAGGTGTTGCGCCAAACTGACCTTTACAAAGGGCCGCCGATCTTGCAAAACCGGCCGCTCATCGCCATTCGCGGGATTTAAAGGCTGGTTACGGACCGTTCCGTGTCAAAAACCCTGTAATTCATATGTATGCGTTGGAAACCAAGTGAAACACTTTGCAAGTACTTCAATGAAATCGCGGTTGGCCCTTACGCTAGCGTCTCCCCCCTCTCCGGCCACAGATCGGTTGCAAGCCGGCCGGCAAATGTGATTAATACCAATTTTCCCGAACTCCTCGATGGCTTCGCAACCTGACGTCCTTCAATCCTGTCTTCAGGCGGCTGCCAAAGCAGCCCGGCCTGCGCTGGAACGGTGCATTGATGACGCCGTGGCGGGGCTGCAGATTGCCGAGTCACAAAGCCCAAAAGTGGCCGAGCGCGACGAACTCGCGGCGGCCTGGCGGGGACTTCAACAAAACAAGCCCGTCTGGGTCGTGCAATACCCGGCAGACCTGCTGGTGCATTTCAAGGCGAATGTGGCTGTTGCGGTGCAGGCGGTGCGCACGCCGGCAGCATCTCCAGACCAGCTCGCTGCTTCAGCCGCAGCCGCATCCAGCACCTTCGCCGCCCTGTCTTATGCCAGCTTCGCCCTCGTCGACGACGACGATGTGTCCCAGGCCATTGAATCGTCACGGCTGCTCCAGCTGGTGCTGCCGGC
>NZ_JBFUCA010000713.1:0-1708 GCF_056405475.1 Polaromonas sp. P1_G4 | reverse complement strand
GTGCAAGAGCACGGTGAGCCGATTGCGCAGCAAGCAGTGCGGTTTTTCAGTCCGCCAGCTTGAAGACCGGTAAATGCCAGCCCAGGAAGATGGCGCTCAGCCGCAGCGCCGCCACGGCCACCAGCCCAATGCCGAACGCCCAGGAGGGTCTCAGGCCCAAGGTCTTCAGAGCCAGGTACAGCACAATTCCGGCAATCGCCGCGCTGGCATAAATGTCCTGTCGCAGCAGCAGGGGGATCTGGTTGCTGCAGATGTCGCGCATCACGCCGCCGGCCACACCGGTCATGGTGCCCATCAACACCACGATGATGGGCGACAGCCGCGCCGCCTCGGCCAGCTGCGCACCTGAAAGGGCAAACAGGGCCAGGCCGAAGGCATCGGCCACCAGCAGGGCCTGCGCAGGAATCGGCAGGAGCTGTACATACAGCACTGTGCCCAGTGCCGCCGCGCAGATCACCAGCAGGTAGGTGGGGTTGGCCATCCAGAACACCGGGTGGCGGTTCATCAGCAAGTCCCGCAGGGTGCCTCCGCCGATGGCCGTCAGCGAGGCCAGGACCAGCACACCCAGCAAATCAAGCTGCAGGCGTCCCGCCGCCAGTGCGCCACTCACTGAAAACACGGCAACGCCGAGGAGGTCAAGCAGGTAAAGGAGCATGGTTGACCCGTTTATACCTTCTGCAATCCGCGGCAGGGAGGGGGCGAGGGCCTTCGCGGGATGGGATACTTGCATCTGTGAAAAAACATATCTACATCTATTCCCCTTCCAGCGCGGTGCGTGACAAAGCAGCTTTCAAGCGTGGCGTGAAGCGCCTCGAGTCCCAGGGACATGAAGTTGAAATCGATACCGATGCGCTGGCGCAGCATCAGCGTTTTGCCGGCGACGACGAAACCCGGCTTGCCTCTATTCACCGTGCGGCAGCCAGTGGGGCCGACATCGCCCTGATCTCCCGCGGCGGCTACGGCCTCACCCGCATCCTGCCGAAGATCAACTACAAGGCGGTCGCCAAGGCTGCCGCCGGAGGCACGCGTTTTGTGGGCCTGAGCGACTTCACGGCCTTTCAGATGGCCTTGCTGGCCAAAACCGGGGCGATGACCTGGGCCGGTCCCTCGCTGGACGACTTTGGCGCGGAAGCACCTGACGACATCATGGAAGCCTGCTTTGACGACCTGATCACGGGGCAGGGCGAAGGCACCGGCTGGCAGCTGCCCAAATCCGCTATGAATTTAATAGCCGCTTCCGCTCGTGGAGCAAAGGCTAGAGCCGGATTCACCATTAAAGACGCGGTATTCTGGGGTGGCAACCTGGCCATCCTGTCCGCGCTGGTGGGAACGCCCTATCTGCCGGCCGTCAAAGGCGGCATCCTGTTTGTCGAGGATGTCGGCGAACACCCTTATCGGGTGGAGCGCATGCTCACGCAACTGTTGCAAGCCGGCGTTCTGGCGCAGCAGAAGGCAATCATTTTCGGCCAGTTCACCAACTACAAACTGGCGCCGAATGACAAAGGCTTCAAGCTGGATACAGTCATTGCGTGGCTTCAGGAACAGGTGAAGGCACGTGTATTGACGGGCCTGCCGTTCGGGCACGTGCCAACCAAGGTCCTGCTGCCTGTGGGTTGCAAAACCAGCTTGGTGGTAGAAGACCGGGATGCCTTCCTGCTCTGGGGCCACCAGCACTAACTGGCGTTAAAACGCCGGCCCGGGTGAGCTT
>NZ_JBFUCA010000712.1:0-1708 GCF_056405475.1 Polaromonas sp. P1_G4 | reverse complement strand
CCTCAACATCGCGATGGAGATCAAGAGCACGGAAACCATCAAACAGGCCGTGATCGCGGGCATGGGGGTGAGTTTTCTGTCGGCGCATACCATCAGCCGCGAACTTCAGGTGGGCAGCCTGACCGTGCTCGACGTGCAGGGTTTTCCGCTGATGCTGAATTGGTATGTCGTGCACCGCCGCAACAAGCGGCTGACGCCGGTAGCGCAGGCTTTCAAGACTTTTTTGATGACCGATGGCGGGGCGTTGATCGAGCAGACAATTGGTTTTCGTCCCAAAACGGCACAGCCCCGGCGTGCTGCGGCCCGCCGGTAGTACGACAAGGGTTAGCGCAGCAGGAAATAGGCCGCCAGGATGTACAGCACAACCGCGAAGACTTTCTTCAGCGGCTGGATGTCCATGCGATGCGCCGTGCGTGCGCCCAGCGGCGCTGTGCAAATACTGGCCACCGAGATGATGACCAGCCCTGGCAGGTACAGAAAGCCGATGGAGCCGGGCGGCATTTGCGGGAGATTCTGGCCGGCCCAGATGTAGCCCAGGGTGCCGGCCAGCGCGATTGGAAAACCAAGGGCTGCCGAGGTTCCCACGGCGTCATGGATTTTCACGTTGCACCAGGTCATGAAGGGCACCGAAACGAAGGCGCCGCCTGCACCCACCAGTGAAGACAGCATGCCGATGACACCACCCATGCCAAAGGTGCCCAGGCGGCCGGGCAGGGTGCGGCTGGGTTTGGGTTTACGGCCCAGAAACATCTGGGTGGCTGAAAACGCCACAAAAACGGCAAACAGGATGCTGAGGATCTTGCCCGGCAAGGCCACTGCCAGTTGGGCGCCAATCAATGACCCCAGCAAAATGCCGGGCGCCAGCAGCCGAACGATGGGCCACAGCACGGCCCCGCGCCGGTGATGCGCACGCACTGATGACAACGAGGTGAAGCAGATGGTGGCCAGCGAGGTGGCGACCGCCATTTTCACGGTGTATTCCTGCGGGTAGCCCTTTGCCGTGAGGATGAAGGTGATGAACGGCACCATCAGCATCCCGCCGCCGATGCCCAGCAGGCCTGCAAGAAAACCGGTGCACAGACCCAACAAAAGAAGTTCGGCAATAAGTTGGGGTTCGAGAGACATCAGATCTGCTGTGGCACGGCGGGCTGGGCCCACAACCGGCTATTGTTTTTGTTCGCGGCCTGGATTCCGTTCGGATCCGGGACAAGAAAAGAAAGGTGTCTGCGAGTGCCACTGGACCGTCATCCTGAACCGGGGTTCAGGTGGGCGAGGGCAGTCAGGTTTCGGGTTCGTCTGACGCGAGACGATCACACCTGCCGGACAATTTACCAAGCCCGTGCTCGAAGAGCATTGGTTCAAGGAAATATAAAGCCCAATGCGCATCGCAGACATGTTCATTGTAGGCCTTTGCGGCCCTCGCGCGCGAAGTAGGGAGTGATTTACCGCAGGGGTGCGCGGGCTTAAAGCAGGCGGCCGTCAACGCCCAGGGCCGTGTCAAGCCGCTGTAGCAAGGCTGTGAGTTGCGGATGCGTTGTTTCGCCAGCACTGGCGGTTGTTTCCGCTGTTGTCGCAGCGGGTGTGGGCGTAGCGTTTGGCGTGCGCTCGGGGAGCTCAAAGGCGAGATTGAGCGCCGCCAGAACGGCAATGCGGTCACGTGCCTTGATTTTCCCGGCATCGCGAATCCTGCACATGGCCATGTCAACAC
>NZ_JBFUCA010000711.1:0-1709 GCF_056405475.1 Polaromonas sp. P1_G4 | reverse complement strand
ACCCAAGAATGCCCCCGGTTTGGCGCTTAAAGCGCCCATCCAAAGCCCCACGGGCAGCAGGAAATAGGCGTAATGCAGAGGGAACTCAACCATGGCATGGCTGAACACGAAACCCGTGCCGAGCAGCAGACACCAGGATAGAGAATCACGAACAATACGGTATTGCCACAAGAACCATRGGGAAACCAGTAAAGTGGCCGCAAGCCCGACTGGTAAACCGTTCCACAACATCAGGTCAAGAAAGAGATTGTGGGCACTTTCAAAGAATGTGTAGGTAGGGGGATAAGCAAGTGCAGTGGCTTGTTGTGCCGCTGCTATCTGCGTCCATCCGTAGCCCTGCCATGGGGCCAGGGAAATCGCCTCCATCATTGATTGCCAATAGATGGTTCTAATTCCGGGAGTCATGCGGCCAACAATGCTTCCCGCTTCGGCTCCAAGCAATAGCCATTGATTAATCAAAGGCCAGGCGAGCGTGACGGCGAAGTAGAAGGCACCGATGGCGGCAATTGCGCTCCCACTCACACGCAGCTGGCACCGTTTGCGCAGCGGGACATATAAAACCAGGAGCCAACACCATGCCAACAGGACGGAGCGGGAGCCTGTCATGACAAGCCCGAATACCAACCAAAGAGCCGCGCTTAGCCCTACCCAAACATGTATTTTTCTTGTCTCAAATAGAAATAAAAGCCCGGTCAGGCCGAGTAGCAGTAGTGTGGCAAATTGATTCGGCTGAGCCAGATTGGCGAAGACTCGTCCACCCGGCTCAAGGTCAATCACAAAAATCGCCAGCTTCCCTAAATCCAGCCACTGATGGAACGCAACGCCCATGGAGACAATTGACGCCATCGAAATGGCGAGCCACAAACCAGTGATACGCGTCAGATCCGCCGGCAGATTGTCGTCGGGCTTCACATAGCGGGCCCCCAAGAAAACGGCGAGTCCAAAGCCCGCCGGGTACAAAAACGCCATCAAGGCATCACCCCTGAAAACGATCAACCCAAAGCCCAGCTGCAACATGGGCACTATCGCCAAAGCCCAAGCAGCCCACGCCAATAACGGCACACTTGGCACRCCATGAATAGCAGCCCACAAGCCCAAAGGCAGAAATGCCAAGGCCATCGCCCATTCCTGATGGGCGGTAACCCATGGGGAATAGTGGTTTGGCAATAGATACRCAAGAAACGCCAGAACTGACAACCAGGTAAATGCCCTCTGCCGCACCAAAGTTTCCGAAATCAAGTTATGGACTCCGACGATTTATTTATCTTCATACCCAAAAATAAAAGCGGCGCGTCGAATGACGCGCCGCTTTACATGCAATACCGAACTGCTGTTTCAGGCAGCAGCGCAGCAATTAACCCCTGCAAGAACCTGGCAGGTACTTGGTAGGCGTTCCACCGGTGGCGATAGGACCACAAACCCATTTGAAGATGGTTGAACCGACATCGGTGTTGGAAAGTGCCGTGGTTGAATCCTTGAAAGGAACCAGCTGGATCGATGTGGCGCCTGCATCCTTCAAGTCAGCAACGTTTTGCGTGAGCACCGTGATTACACCGGCATTGTCTGTTTTGATGGAATAAACATATTTCGTTGGTGCGCTTGCGGCGGTACCGGCGCCGCTGGCGTTCTTTTCACAGCCCCAGTTATTGGCGCTTGGAAGATTCGAACTGGCGGCAGATTGCACGGTTTCAGTGATGCTGGTACGGCAC
>NZ_JBFUCA010000710.1:0-1718 GCF_056405475.1 Polaromonas sp. P1_G4 | reverse complement strand
GCACTACGAAGACGTGGTCGAGAGAGCGTTTGCCGTCGAGTTCGACGATCTGGGTGACGAGAGCGAGGTGTCGGAAGTCATGGAAGATTTAGGGGGAGCCCCCGCGCTGGAGATTGCAAGAAACGGGAGCCAGTTTGCCTTCTGGAATCCGTCACGCCYGAAGTACACCTCCAGGAGTCAACCGGTCTGAGGCTCAACCACTCATGTCAAACACCTGCCCACAAGAACGAAATTCATGAAATTCGAATTTGGAGCGCCGAAGGCGCTGGACGATATCTCGCTGCAGGACGCCAAGAACCATCCCATTTGGTTGTGGGCCTGGGAGGCCGGAATGGAGGGCGAGGTGGAAGATGAGACGTGGCAGTGCCCGGTCTTGAACACCTCGGATGTCACGGATGCAATGACGGAGCCGGTCATTACGGTGCGCATCGAGGGGAGCGATGTGATTGGCTCGGCCAGCTACAACGCGGAGCTTGATCAACTGGAAGCAATTTCCATCTGGGAGAACGGTGCCTGGGCAGGAATCCAGGAGACCACGCTAGCGACACCGATTACATTGATTGCTGTCCCCAGCATTCGCGGCGTCACGGGTGTCAGGTTTGTCTGCAGTGAACCCGACGAAGATCGAGCTTCACGTGAGGGCTGACTACGGTGGGTAATTGGGGTTGGAGCGGCGCATGACGCAATTTGCCAGTTCGGTCGGCACGGATGTTCGGCCAGCCTGCTTTGCATGCTTGTTGGCTGCCGATTGATTTCAACGTCAGGCTAAAAATGCGTTACCCAGAATCAAACCCCCCATGGACCGGCCGTGTACGAGACCCATCCCGATCGCCCGGGGGAACTCGCCAGGCTGTGGCAGGAGGCGATGCAACAGCGTGGCTCCGGTGATGCAAACCAGGCACTGATCGAGCCTGCAAATTGCGGCAGGCTGAACTTCCCCTTTCCGCCAACACATCAAAATCAGACCTTACTTCATGACGACAACTGCCCTCCTTATCATCGACGTTCAGACGGCTCTTTGCTCCGGTGAGGGCGGGGCCTTTGAAAGCCGGCGCGTCATTGACAGCATCAACCAGGTGTCTGCCAAGGCCCGCGCCGCGGGTGCTCCCGTTATCCTGATCCAGCACGAGGCGCCGAATGATCCGCTGGAGTATGGAACTGAGGGCTGGAAACTCGCGGATGGCCTGGACACCCAGCCAACCGATATCCGCCTGCGGAAGAAGGCGACGGATTCGTTCCACAACACGGAGCTGCAGACCCTGCTGCAGGAGCGTGGCGTCAAGAAATTGATCATCTGCGGCATGCAAAGCGACTTTTGCGTAGACACAACGACCCGGCGCGCCCTGGCTCTCGGCTATCCGGTCACGCTGGTTTCGGATGGCCACTCCACCGTGGACAACGGAATCCTCACTGCGGCACAGATTTCGGCCCACCATACGGCGACCCTGGCAAATATTGAGAGCTTTGGGCCGAGGGTCACTCCGCAGCTTGCGGGCGAGATCAAGGTTATGGTCTGAGCCAGCTTTGATTTCTATGCACACACCCTGGATGCCCATCGCCTTCGCCGAAGCCGGCGTGCGCACGTTTCCCATGGGCCAGAGTAACCCCCGGGTGACCGAGTACCACGCCCACACCAACATCCGCGGTTATGACGACAAGGCGTCGTGGTGTTCTTCATTTGTCAATTGGGCTCTGGCCCAGGTCGGCATCCCTGGGAC
>NZ_JBFUCA010000709.1:0-1720 GCF_056405475.1 Polaromonas sp. P1_G4 | reverse complement strand
AAACGGGTGTGAACCGGCCAACCATCAGCGCCAGCCACTCACGCAGTACCTGCTGTGAAACCACCAGGCCAGAGGCGGAAGGCACCCATTCCATCAGGTCGTGCTGCGCCGGCTGCACCTGGCCCATGGGGGCGGGCGTCACCGTCAGGCCGGCACGCTCAAAAGCCCGGACAGCGCGCGGCATGTGCCAGGCGTCGGTGACCAGCGCGATGCGCTGCACACCGCTTTGCTGCAGCACAGGCGCCAGCAGGCGGGCATTGCCCCATGTATCGCGCGACTGGGCTTCGTTCCAGCGCAGTGTCATGCCATAGTCCTGCTGCACCGTGCGTGCGGCCACCACGGCTTCGGAATCGGTCTGTGCGCTGCTGGCCGCCCAGCCCATGCCGCCGGTAAAGGCCAGCGGCAAGCCCGACTGCCGGGCCAGCCAAACACCGTAGCGCAACCGCGCCGCCGTGTGCGCGCCCGGCTGGCTGCTGCCGTATTCAGCTGCTTCAGGCAGCACGCCGCCGCCCAGCACCACGATGGCCTGCACCTTTTGGGCCTTGAGGCTGGCCACCGGCATGGCGGCAAACTGCGGCAGCACGGTGCGCGCCAGCCATACGGCCGTGCCGTGGCAGCTGAGCAGCGCCAGCAGCAGTACTGAACAGGTTGCCAGCGCCAGCCCGGCCTTTTTATTTCGCCAGGCCAGCACGAGGCCCAGCAGGGCCAGCAACAGCAGCAAGGCCGGCGGGAGCGCCAGGCTGGTTAGCAAAGGCTTGAGCGCGCCGAATTCCATGCGTTGTATTGATTGCTATGAAAAATATAGCTGCTCGCGCTCGTCCTGATTGGTCCGGAGCCCTGAAAGGCCATCAATAAAAGGCTTGCAGGCCGGTCTGGGCGCGGCCCAGGATCAGTGCATGCACGTCATGCGTGCCTTCGTRGGTGTTCACCGTTTCGAGGTTGATCATGTGGCGGATCACATGGTATTCGTCATGGATGCCGTTGCCGCCGTGCATGTCGCGCGCCAGGCGGGCGATGTCCAGCGCCTTGCCGCAGCTGTTGCGTTTGATCAGCGAAATCATTTCCGGCACGGACTTGTCTTCGTCCATCAGCCGGCCCACGCGCAGGCAGCCTTGCAGGCCCAGCGTGATCTCGGTTTGCATGTCGGCCAGCTTCTTCTGGATGAGCTGGTTTTGTGCCAGCGGGCGGCCGAACTGCTGGCGGTCCATGGTGTACTGGCGGGCGCGGAACCAGCAGTCTTCAGCCGCACCGAGCGCACCCCAGGCGATGCCGTAGCGCGCCTTGTTCAGGCAGCCGAAGGGGCCCTTGAGGCCGCTCACGTTGGGCAGCAGGTTGGCTTCAGGCACAAACACGTCGTCCATCACGATCTCGCCGGTGATCGACGCGCGCAAGCTCATCTTGCCTTCGATCTTGGGGGCGCTGAGGCCCTTCATGCCCTTCTCAAGCACGAAGCCGCGAATGCTTTCCTGGCCGCCGACCTTGCCGTCGGGGTCTTCCAGCTTGGCCCAGACGATGAACACGTCGGCGATCGGGCTGTTGGTGATCCACATCTTGGCGCCCTTGACGATGAAGCCGCCGTCCACCGGCTTGGCGCGCGTCAGCATGCTGGCGGGGTCGGAGCCATGGTTGGGCTCGGTCAGGCCGAAGCAGCCCACCCATTCGCCGGTGGCCAGCTTGGGCAGGTATTTTTGCTTTTGCGCTTCGCTGCCGTAGGCGTTGA
>NZ_JBFUCA010000708.1:0-1727 GCF_056405475.1 Polaromonas sp. P1_G4 | reverse complement strand
AGCAACTCCTGTGCGGCGGCCTGCATGGCCTGCTCATCGCCCAGAGGGCGGCCGACCAACAGCGAAGCTTCGTCGAGATTTGGGGTGACCACCATGGCACGTGGGAAGAGCTCCCGCACCAGCACCGCAATGGCCGGGTTGTCGATCAGCACCGCGCCGCTGGTGGCGACCATGACCGGATCCAGCACCACGTTCTGCAGCGCATGCCGGTCAATTGCCTCCGCCACGGTCCGCACGATGTCGGGCGCGTGCAGCATGCCTATCTTCACCGCATGCGTGCCTATGTCTTCGATCACGGCATCGATCTGGTCGCGCAGCATCTGCGGCGGCACGCCGTGGATGGCGCGAACGCCGCGCGTGTTCTGGGCCGTCAGCGCTGTGATGGCGGTCATGCCGTAGCAGCCCAGCGCGGCGAAAGTCTTGAGATCGGCCTGGATGCCGGCGCCGCCGCCGCTGTCGGACCCTGCAATGCTCAGCACTCGGGGGTATTCGTGGTCAAAAGCAGTTTCAGTCATGAGTGCAGTCATTCGTTTTCCGTAGCCCTCAGGTACACCCTGCAAATTCAAGCAGAGGTGCCACTAGCGGCAAAATGCCCGGACATCATTTTGGGCAACGTCACGATCATATTTGTCCGTGGGTTGCCCATTGCGGTGCCTTACAGCGCCGCTAAGAACGTCCCGGGCCAGAGCACATCGTGACGCATCGGTGCCATCTTCTTTTCCCCCCGAGAGCGATTTGGGCGGTTTTGGTGTGGGTGGACTGTCAGCCACCTTCTCCGGCACCAGTCGTGGTTGCGGTTGCCTGGTTTGTCCACGCAAGTATTCGGCTGAAGGTTTGGCGATTGGAGACGGTGCTGGCTGAGGCGGCRGTTTCACTTCATCTGCCCTGGCCGCACCGGCATCGTCCTTTCGCGAAGAATAATGCGTTTGCCCCTTCGCATCTACCCACTTATAGACTTGCGCATGGCTGGCTGGCACGAATAGCAAGAGCACCAGGAGGGTGCCGAATATCCGCAGCTTGATTTCTAGGTTTTGCATGTTTACGGTCTGTGAGGGCGCCATCAACTACTCGTCGCCTTGTGTATTCGAAGGTATTCGAAGATTTTCCTGACGATGGTACTAGGTACCCCGCCTGACGATAGGGCACTTAACGGCAGACCACCAGGATCGAGCTGACGCGGGGAAATGGTATGAGACGTGGCGCCTCATCATGTTTCGCGGCGCCAAGAAAGACAAAAGGCCCGCACTTGCGTGCAGGCCTTGAATTTATTGGCTCCTCAACCTGGGCTCGAACCAGGGACCTACGGATTAACAGTCCGGCGCTCTACCAACTGAGCTATTGAGGAATACAGCCTTAGATTATAGCGTCAATTTTCTGGCTTTTTAAGCCTGCGGAATTCTGTCAATGCCTTGTTCCCGCTGAATGGCAAGCGGCCGGCTCTGCGTGGGCAAAAAGCACAGCGGCGTATTGGCCCTCGGCCCTTGTTTGATGTGCGCAAGCAGCTATCAAATCAATAGCATCTCGATGGATAACTGGTCTCGACAACGCTTTGGCCACGCCGCAGCAGCCTGCTCGGCTACCATTTGCGCATGTCCTTCACGGCCCGCTGTTTTAATGGCTTTATGACTGTCCATTTTTAAGACATGGGTAAACTCCCGCGCCCCGTGCCCTGGCTTGCCGCCGGCGAAAACTTTCCCTCGCTGGATACCGCATGGGGGCCCCATGAC
>NZ_JBFUCA010000707.1:0-1727 GCF_056405475.1 Polaromonas sp. P1_G4 | reverse complement strand
GGCCAAGATGATCAGAAATCCATTTTTTGAGCTTCYATGGAGCAAAGACTCTCAGGTATTGCTGATCTTTCTCACGGTATTTTCGTGGTCGCTCTTCCCGGTGATGCTGAAGCAATTCAACGTCACGCTGTTCCAGGCCGGTTTCGCGATCTGCCTGCTCGTGATCTGTCTGTTCGTCGCTCTCACAGCGCAGCGCAACCAAGTGATGCTGACGCCCCTGCATAAACTCATGCTGATTTGCGGGGCGGGCTATCTATGCATGCTATTGATTGCTTCTGTCCATGCGACGTCGAGGACCAGCATCGTGCAATGGTGCATCCTCTTCACCAAGTTCCTGTTTTTCCTGTTTCTGCTTTTCCACATCAATCGAAAATTTGTCTACGCAAGCATGCGCATCTATGCGAACCTGATGGGCGCGACAGTTGTTTTTTCGCTTGCCGCCATAGCTGCGGTGTTGCTCAGCATCCATCCCTTCAGCACGATGGAAGTCGGCGGACGTGCGGCGGACGTTTTCTTCGGTGCCTACTACATCACCAACACGCCTATATGCCCGCCCACGCCGGTGTTCCGCATTCAGGGACTCAGCGAGGAGCCGGGAACCTACGCGTTCGCATTGATGCCCGCGCTGTTCTGGTTCCTCATCGCGGAGAAGGCTTATCTTCGGTCCACCGTTATCGTGCTCGGATTGATGCTTAGCATGTCCCTCGGTGCCGGGCTTTTTCTCTGCATGGTGCTGGTGCTGATTTTGCTTCTGATGGTCATCAAAAGGTCTGTCGGCAATCATAAATTGGTGATCTTCCTGGCGGGTGCAATAGGCGCCATCGCGCTGATGTACGGCCTGGCCGGCGCCTGCACCAAACAGTATCTTGAGAACTTGAGCGACAAATCCGCCATGACACTGGTCGAAGGATGCATGAAAGAACATTCTTCCGACCGTGAGACCTGCGTGCGTCGAACTGCGCATGCGATGAGTACCACACCAACCGGCAAATCATTGTCCCTTCATGACCGAAAAGAGGGGCTGCGTATCGTCATCGATTACTTGAAGGCGCATCCGGTCGGAACCGGCGCCGCGCTCGGCATGCAAACCGTGCAGAACTCGATTGCCGTAGGTTATGCGGTCGCGACGCTGGAATCCGGCATCGTGGGTGGGGTCTTTTACATCGGCCTTTTTGCGGCGATGGGCYGGCTCGCCTTGCGAACCATCGCCAAGGCCGACAACAAATCATTCGACGGACGCGTCAACGTGGTGGTGTCACTAAGCATCGGCGCGGTTCTCGTAATGGGCGCTCAGCGAATTCAGCCCGATCTGAGCTTCTGGCATATGTGGCTCTACGCAATATGGTTTCACCTCCTGCAGTCAACGGTATCGGGCGTCAGCACCGACTCACGAACTCTTTGAAACCAACATCCACAGAGCACAACTTGTGACCTGCGACCTTCAAACACCCCAGACCACGACAAACATGATTTCGCGACTCCTGAAAACCATCGATATGCCACCGGGGGAAAACCTGTGGGCCAGGAGCATCATGATCGCGGGCGTCGGCATCTGGCTCATATTTTTCACGCTGGGACTGTCTGGCTACGCCGGCGCGAAGGAGTCTTATCTGCTTTTTTCGGCCGCGACCGGAGCCATGCTGATCACCGGATGCCGTCAGAAACACAGTTACGGCTATTTGTTCCTGACGGTATTTCTGTGGCTCGGGCTCTGGCTCAAACTGACG
>NZ_JBFUCA010000706.1:0-1731 GCF_056405475.1 Polaromonas sp. P1_G4 | reverse complement strand
AGCAACTGTACGGATTCGGCCCGCTGGGTTTGCGGTCAAACCGGTTTTCTCATCAGCATGCCAGGGACCCGGCCTGGGGCAAGCGGTTCCTCACGATCATTTCGCCACGTACTCCGGGTGTTCAAGGTGTTCATCGGGTTGCTCCCTGGCAATGGCCTTGTTGGCCCCTGGGACCGCCTTGCGGGCAAACAGCGTGTACATCGTGGGCACCACAAACACAGTGAGCAAAGTGCCCAGCGACATGCCCCCCACGATAACCCAGCCGATCTGCGTGCGGCTTTCGGCACCCGCGCCCTTGGCCAGGGCCAGCGGCAAGGCTCCCAGCACCATGGCACCAGTCGTCATCATGATGGGGCGAAGGCGCTGCGATGACGCCTTGACCAGCGCGTCGATCATTTCCATGCCCTGCCCGCGCAACTGGTTGGTGAACTCCACAATCAGGATGCCGTGCTTGGTGATCAGGCCAACCAGCGTGATCAGACCAATTTGGGAATACACATTGAGAGAGCCGCCCGAMCATTTGAGCGCCAGCAAGGCCCCGATCATGGACAGCGGCACCGACAGCATGATGACCAGCGGATCGATAAAACTTTCAAACTGTGCGGCCAGCACCAGGAAAATAAACACCAGTGCCAATACAAACACAATGGCCAGGGCGCCCTGCGAGTTTCTGAACTCGCGCGAGGTGCCGTTCAGGTCGGTGCTGTAGCCGGTCTTGAGCACCTTGGCGGCGGTCTGGTCCATGAACTTGAGCGCTTCGCCCAGCGAATAGTCGCCCGCAAGGCTGGCYGTGATGGACACCGAGCGACGCTGGCCGAAATGGTTCAACTCGCGCGGGGAAACACTTTCACGCACCTTGACCAATGCCGACAGCGGAATCATTGCGTCGTTGCGGCCCCGCACATAAATGCGGTCGATGTCTTCAGGCGTTGTGCGGCCGCTGGCTTCGGTCTGCACGATCACGTCGTACTGCTCGGCATCGCGCTTGTAGCGCGTCACGTTGCGCCCGCCCAGCAGAGTCTCGATGGCCTTTGCGACAACCTGGATGCTGACGCCGAGGTCGGCCGCCTTGTCCCGCTCCACCTCAATGCGCAGTTCTGGCTTGTTCAGCCGCAGGTCTACGTCGGGCGAGACGATGCCAGGGTTTTTGGCGATCTCCTCCAGCATCTGGCGCACCACGGTGTTCAGGTTCTGGTAGCTGTCGGAGGTCTGGATCACGAAATTGAGCGGCCGTTCGCGAAAGCCCTGCCCAAGGGACGGCGGCGTGATCGGAAAGGCGGTAACGCCGGGCAGCGCATTGAATTTGGGCTGCAGCTCGCGTGCCATGTCGATGGTGGAGCGCGTACGCTTGTCCCAGTCAACAGTGCGGTACACCACGCTGGCCTGCGCCACCGTCGGGTTGCCCACGTTGGCAAAAATGCGGTCGAACTCGGGAAAGGGCTCACCCATTTTTTCCAGCGCCCTGGCATAGCGGTTGGTGTAGTCCAGCGTGGCGCCGTCAGGGGCATTGACGTTGGCCAGAATCACCCCGCGGTCTTCAATGGGCGAAAGCTCCTGCTTCATGCTCGGGAACACCAGCGCAATGGCCAGGGCACTGAGCACCATCACGCCGATGACAATCCAGCGGGCCTGCAAGGCCATGCCTTTGAGTCGCTGGGCAAGCGAGGGCCGGCCGGCAGCGCCTTCCTCCGCCGCGGGTACGTAACGTGTGGTGACGACCCAACGCAGCAC
>NZ_JBFUCA010000705.1:0-1732 GCF_056405475.1 Polaromonas sp. P1_G4 | reverse complement strand
GCAATACGCCAGGCGGCAGGGTGCTACCCAATTGTTGATCCACTGCGACAACAGCGTGGTGGTGCAGCAGCTGGCGGGAACCGCCACTGAACCCTTCCTGCGCCTGGTTCCGCTGTTCGACGAGGTGCGCGCCGTGCTGCGGTCTTTCGAGTCGGCGCGGCTGGTGTGGATACCACGCCACCGCAACCAGGAAGCCGATGCCCTGGCCCGGGCGGCGGTGGGGCTGATGCCTAAAGGCCCCGCTCCAGCGGCCAGGCGCCGTCGTTAGCTGCACGTGTGAATGCTTCGTTCCCGCACGAAGCAACGAAGTGCCGTAGCCGCGTATATATGTGGATGTACCCGCATCACCCCGTACACCCGCCCAGGAGCAACGCATGGCCAAAGAGATTATTCGCGTCGAACCCCTTTCCACCTGGCTGCAGCGATGGAAGGCGCCCACCTCTGTCGTCACGCGTCATGGCGATACGGTCTATGTGGCCGGCTTGCCGCCGTTCGACCCCGCCACGGGTGAAGTTGTCCACGCATCTGTGGAACGCCAGACCGAACTGGTGTTGGAGCAAATGAAGCTCTGCCTGGAAACAGCAGGTTCATCGCTGGGCCAGGTGCTCAAATGCAACGTCTATTGCACCTCGGTCGAGAAGTTTGCAACGGTCAATGCCATTTACGCCCGCTACTTCCCCCAGGATCCACCGGCCCGGATTTTCATCTGCGTGCCGGCATGGCCAGGGCACTTTGACATTGAGATGGATTGCATCGCCGCCTGCTAGCGCGCGCGGAAGGCCCGAAAACCGTGACACGATGAGGGAGTTGCACTTTCGCACAATCGTGCTAATATTCGCTGCATGGACGCCAAAACCCAGAAAAGCGAAATGACCCGCGCCGCCATCATCGGCGCAGGCATCGACCTGGCTGCGGCGGAAGGTCTGGAGGCCATCACCTTGCAGGCTGTGGCAGACCGCATCGGCATCTCCAAGAGCGGCGTGTTTTCGCGCATCGGCTCACGCGAGGCTTTGCAGAAAGCCGTGATTGAAGAGTTCGGCCGGCGCTTTATTGCCGATGTGTTTGTGCCCGCCATGCAGCAGCCCAAGGGTTTGCCGCGGCTGGAGACGATTGTGCAGCGCTGGATTGTGCGCACGCGCGATGTCGAGGCCAAGTCGGGCTGTATTTACACTGCGGGCGCCTTTGAGCTGGACGACCGCGAAGGCGAGTTGCGCGACCTGCTGCTCGGCGAGGTCACCCGCTGGCGCGCCTCGTTGCGGCGCACCGTACTGCAGGCCATGGAGGCCGGTCAACTGAAGACCGACACCGATGCGGAGCAGCTGGTCATGGAAATCAGCAGCATTGCCATGGGGATGTTTCACGATGCCCGTTTTCTACGCGATGCACGCGCGGCTGAACGGGCCCAGGCAGCCTGGGAGCGCCTGATCAAGAGCTACCAGACAGAGGCAGTTACCCCAAAATAAAGAGACAAACAGGGCGGAAAGGGCAGCCACGCCATTTCCGATGCATCGGTAAGTTTTAATTTCGCACGACTGTGCGGAGAAATAAGGAAATCATGTTGATTCTGATCATTGGTTTAGGCGTATTTCTTGGCGTTCGCGCCGTGAAGGCGGTCCTGGCTTCGCTGCGCAGTTTGCCGCGCAGCAACGAAGACTGGATCTGGTACTGACATTCACGGGGAGGACCACACCATGACACGCACATCGCTCCAGGCCACCGCAGCCTTTTACAA
>NZ_JBFUCA010000704.1:0-1733 GCF_056405475.1 Polaromonas sp. P1_G4 | reverse complement strand
GCTCTGGGCTTTGTGCTTGCGCTGGATTCGGGCGATCGAGTCAGTATCGCTTCCAGCGGACTGAGCCTCATGAGCAGCTTGGGCATGATAGGGCCTTGGGGCGCGGTGGCTGCTGTTGTCCTCACCCTCTTGGGCGGCCTGTTTGCCGACGAACCCGATATCCCCATGCGCGAAGGCCTGGCCCATGCCGAATGGGACGGAGCAGGCAATATCCTCGTCGTCACTGATCAGGACACGGAAGGCGGCGGCGCTACTGCCACAAGCTGGATGCAAAACCTGGTCGATGGCCTGCAAGCTCAATTGGCCAACACCCGTGACCAGGCAGGCAACAGCTGCGCTCTAATTCCCAATCTGCTGCCCGCTATAGGCTATCAGTACGACCCCGATGGCTTCAATCTGGCCAACGGTGCCAAGGGATTTGTGTACCTGAAGTGGACCGATGAGAATGGCCAATCTCAGATTCGTTACTACGATGGCGAAGGTAGCCGGGGCGATGGTACGAGCGAAACCCTGGCCGGGGACTTCATGCAGCATGCTCAGGGCGCGATTGCTCCGACGTGGCAGGTCCAGACCGTGCTGGCACATTACCAGCAAAGTCAGGGCATCCACTTGCCTGCTGCGCAGGCAGGCTTGCCACAAGAGCTGGCCGACGGCGTCCACCAGACACTGCAAGCTCTCACACTCGCGCTGCCGGTTGAGCCCGCCCTTCAAAACGCCCTGATAGATATCGATGGCGACGGCTATCTGGAGCGCAGCCAGTGGTTGGCCACCAACCAAAGCGCGTTGGCGATAGATGTCAACGGAGATGGTGTCATTGGTGCGGGTGAGCTCCTGAATCTGAGCGGCTCGGCCCTGAGCAGCTTGAACTGGCTGGATACGAATAGCGACAAGTTTCTTGATGTGAGAGATCCGGCATTCGCTGCATTGCGCTTATGGATAGACGTTAACGCCGACGCAAGCAGCGAGGGCGAAACACAGACTTTGACGCAAGCAGGTATCGCTGCTATCGACTTCAGCGGCAGTTCACCCCGGATCATCAAGGTTGATGGTAGCCGCGTCGCTCTTACAGCGCAGACCTTGACCGGCGACATTTTGGGCGTGGCATACCAGTCCGTCACGGGTGGCGTATTGCAGCTGGACGAACAGGCGAATGCCCCGGCTATTGCCACATTGCATGCGGTCAACACCCGAACCTTTGATGGCGATGCGGCGCACACGCATGGCGGGGATATAGATACTGATGGCACGAATGACCGCCAAACGGTGCTGGTTGACGCCCAGGACAGCCGTTTGTCTACCACGACGGCTCGTACACTGGCCAACCGAACAGGTAACCCGCTTGGATTCGTACCTTTTGGAGCGGTCACTACGTTGCAAGCCCAGCGGGAAGCCACGGCAGCGATGATTCGCAGTGCAGACGGCAGCATGTTTAGTACGGCGACCGGTATCACGCCTTTGGTCGCCTTGGCACTGGGTGCAAGTGCGGTGCAATGGCCAACGGTGGTTTCTGCGGAGTCGTTGCCAATAGACAGCAGTTTGGCTGGCACGGCCATYGAAGCGGCATTGACTGGCTTGGACCCGAATGTGCCGTCCGCCTCTGTGTCAGGCAACACGCCGTCGGGCTCAGGTCCGACTGTTCCGGCAGACCCGGCGCACGTCGATTTGTCGTCATTGCAGCTCGGTCGCGTCATTTCAGACGTGCACCTCAAAAATAGCGAGGAAGGGCAGTTGAC
>NZ_JBFUCA010000703.1:0-1734 GCF_056405475.1 Polaromonas sp. P1_G4 | reverse complement strand
AGGGCAAGCTGGTCATGGTGAACTAGGGTATGGCCCCGCCTGTGTAAGGCAGCCGCGCCAGGCCCCAAATGAAAAAGTCCCGCGAGCCTTGCGGCAAGCGGGACTTCTCAAATACTGGGGTGGCTGATGGGGCTCGAACCCACGACAACAGGAATCACAATCCTGGACTCTACCAACTGAGCTACAGCCACCGGAGCCCTGCATTATAGCGGCAAAGCCGCTGCAATTTACTGGGTGACGACTTCTTCTGCGCCTGCCTTGGCGACAGGAGGCTTTGCCACCAGGATTTTCGTCTTGAAGCGATCTTTCAGGCCGTTGTAATACGCCAGATTTTCCGCGGCGGTCCACCACTGCGTGTACTGGTTGCGTTCCTGCTTGGCTGCCGCTTCAGGTGGCGCCTCGCGCGGAACCACCTTGTTGACCTTGATCACGACGTAACCTTGTGCGCCGAGGCTAACCCCGGCAAATGCCGGCAAGGCAGCCGCGTCCGCGCGGAGCGCCGCATCGATCACCGGATTGGGAAGCTTCTGGGTTTGCTCACGCGACACGACCACCGGTGCGGCCAAAGCGGTTGCAGACGCCGGGGCGGCCTTCCAGGCAGCCAGCTTGGCCTCGCCCTCCTTGCGCGCTTCTTCGGCGCTGCGCTGGGCAACCCAGCGCTGGCGCACGACATCTTTCACTTCGGCAAAGGGTTGGGTGCGTGCCGGGGTGTACTGGGTGATCCGGCCTGAAACCAGCTGGCTGGGCGCTGTTTCTATGGCTTCGGTATTGCGCTTCTTTTCGATCGCATCCGGCGAAAAAAGTGCGCCCAGGAATTTCGGATTCGACAGCACGCCAGCCGCACCGGTTTTGGGCTGCCGGGCCACATTGCTGGCCGCCTTGACTTCAAGCTTCAGCTTGTCCGCCACGGGCTTGAGGCTGTCGGGCTGCTCATAGACGCCATTGGTGAAGACATCGGCAACTTCAGCAAATTTCTTCTGGGCTTCCTGCTTGCGGAGATCGGCTTCCAGCTGCGGTTTCATTTCTTCGAACGCGGGCCGCTTCGGTGCCTTGATGTCCGTCAGCTTGATGATGTGGTAGCCGAACTCCGACTCCACGACATTGCTGATGTCGCCTTTTTTCATCGCAAAGGCGGCATCCTCAAACGGCTTGACCATCGAGCCGCGCGCGAAGAAATCGAGATCGCCACCGGAAGGTGCCGAACCAGTGTCCTGCGAGGTTTTACGTGCCACATCGGCAAAAGTATCGGGCGCCTTCCTGACCTGCGCCAGCAATTCCTCTGCTTTGGCTTTCGCTTTTTCGCGATCGGCTGCCGAGGCAGTCTTGGGCGCTGCAATCAGGATATGGCTTGCCCTGCGTTCTTCAGTGCCACCCAGGCGCTGGATATTCTGCTCATAGTAGGTCTTGAGATCGGCCTCGTTGACCGTGACCGTCTTTTTGACAGTCTCGATGTCGAGCACCACATACTCAATGTTGGCCTGTTCTGGCGCCTGAAAGAGTTTCTCGTTGGCTTTGTAGAACTGCTCAAGGTCGGCATCGGTCGGTGCCAGTTTGGCTGCCATATCGGCAGCATCAAAACGGGCCAGCTGGATTTCGCGCTTCTCGAAATAGGCATTGAGCGACAGTTCAGCCGCAGCATTCGTGGCGAAGCCGCTTGCACCAATACCGCCCAGCACCTGTCGGCTCGGCAGCCCGGCCTTGACATTGGCCTCAAAGATTTCCGGCGTCATGCCC
>NZ_JBFUCA010000702.1:0-1735 GCF_056405475.1 Polaromonas sp. P1_G4 | reverse complement strand
CGAGGAAGAAGCCTGCAACGAACGACCGCCGACAGAGGCGTTGGCGGAAGCGGGCTCAGTGAAAAATGCGGTGCGTGTCATGGAAGGTCCTTTCGAAGTGACGTGAGCGGCAACGATTGCCAAAACAGAGGTCGTGACGAGAATATAGGGTTTACGAGTATAAAAGTAAAACGACTTATATTGCGTTTGAATGCAGAAAAATTGCATTTAGAGCACGGCCTCTAAGGCCGGACAAATGGGAGACACGCCATGGATATCAACCTCGCCCGCACCTTCCTGGAAATCGTGTCCTGCCACAGCTTTGTCCAGGCCGCAGAACGGCTGCATGTCACCCAGACCGCGGTCAGCGCTCGTGTGAAAACGCTGGAGGACCTGCTGGGACGCACGCTCTTCGTCAGGAACAAGGCCGGCGCGTCGCTCACACCCGCAGGCGAGCAGTTTGTACGGCACGCCATGACGCTGGTGCAAGTCTGGGAGCGCGCCCGCCACCAGATGGCCGTGCCACCCGGGCGCCGCGCGCTGGTGACCGTTGGCTGTGAAATCAGCCTCTGGCAACCGCTGATGCTCGACTGGCTGTTCTGGATGCGAAAAAACGCACCCGATCTGGCGCTTCGCACCGAGGTGGGCGTTGCAGAAGACCTGCTGGAACGCGTGGCCCACGGAACCCTGGACATCGTCATTGCCTATGCACCGCGGCAGCGCCCCGGCCTCAGGATCGAACTGCTGATCGAAGAAAAGCTGGTGCTGGTCACCACCTCGCCCAGGCTCGAGATGMCGCAGCCCGCCGACTACGTCTACGTGGACTGGGGGCGCGAATTCTCGGCTCAGCACAGCCTGGCGTTCCCGGAGCTTTCCAGTGTCGGGGTCTCCTCCAGCCTGGGGCCGTTGGGGCTGGAGTACCTGCTTGCGGTGGGCGGTGCCGGTTATTTCCGGCAAAACGTGGTGCGCAACCACATCAAGGAAGGTCGCCTGTTTCGCGTGCCAGGCAAACCGGAGTTTTTGTACCCCGCTTATGCCGTCTACGCGGCCAACGCAGACATGAAAGTACTGGAACCCGCCCTGGCAGGCTTAAGGCAAGCCGCGGCGGGAAGCCAGGGCGGCAAGGTGCGCGCTGCCAAGCCGTCAAAGGCTCCCGGCAAGGGCAAACAACCCTCATCGTGAATCTCACAGCCCCCCAGCCCCTCATCTTCATCACTTCATTCATCACTTCAATCAGGATGGCCCAATGCGCTGGATAGCCCTATTTGACGACACACCCGCCATGCTGGCGATCCGGCAGGAGCGTGAACCCCTTCATCTTGCCTATCTTCGGCAACACCAGGATGAAATTCTTATCGCAGGCGGTTTGCGTGAAGCACCTGGCGAAAGCTTTGTAGGAGGCCTCTGGGTCATGGAGGTTGCGTCCAGGGCGCGTGCCGCGGAGCTGGTCGAAAGTGACCCCTACTACGTACCGGCTCATCGCAGCTACCGGTTGCTGACCTKGGGCAAGGCATTGGCCGAGAGGCAGGTGATTTTGTAAGCAGAACCCACGAATCGTTGCACCGGTTTCACCATCAACGACAGAAGGGAATCAGGGGTCAGGGGTGTTACGCGGCAGTCAGCGCGGGAAAGGGTTGCGTGACTACACTCAACCCATGCTGGCAAGATCTTTGCCAGCGCTTGACACATGCAACCGGAACTGAAATGGACTTTTTTCTCCTGGTGACCTTTGTCGCCATCGGCACCTACCTCCTGA
>NZ_JBFUCA010000701.1:0-1737 GCF_056405475.1 Polaromonas sp. P1_G4 | reverse complement strand
TTTCGTCGACCATTCACGCGAAACCTTCGACGCGGTGTTCGACACCTGCGAACGCATCGCGCGTGAAAAGTATGCACCGTTCAACCGCATAGTGGATACGCAGGAGCCGCACTTCGACGGCGAAAAAGTCATCCTGCCGCAGGCCACGCACGACGCGCAAAAGGCCTACGCGGCCTCGGGCATGCTCAGCGCCGCGCAGGACTATGAAGTCGGCGGCATGCAGCTGCCCTATACGGTGGAAGCGGCGGCCAATGCCTTCTTCGCCATGGCCTCGGTCAGCATCGGCTCGGGCCTGCTGACCACTGGTAACGCCAACCTGCTGATGGTGCACGGCACCGACATGCAGAAGGAAGTCTTTGCAAAAAATGAGTTCTCGGGCCGCTTCTCGGGCACCATGTGTTTGTCCGAACCGCAGGCCGGTTCCTCGCTCAGCGACGTGACGACGCGCGCCGTCCCGGATGGCGACGGCTTTGAGGCCGACCCGCTGGGCCCACGCTATCGCCTCAAGGGCAACAAGATGTGGATCTCGGCCGGCGAGCACGAGCTGACCGACAACATCATCCACCTGGTGCTGGCCAAGATACCGGGGCCGGACGGCAAGCTGATCGCCGGCACACGCGGCATTTCGCTCTTCATCGTGCCCAAGAAAATGGTCAATACCCAAGGCGAACTCACCGGCGTGCGCAACGACGTGGCGCTGGCGGGCCTGAACCACAAGCTGGGCTGGCGCGGCACCACCAACACCCTGCTCAACTTCGGCGAGGGCAAATACCCGGTGGACGGCCAGGCCGGCGCGGTCGGCTACCTGGTAGGCAAGCCGCATGAGGGCCTGCGCTGCATGTTCCACATGATGAACGAGGCGCGTATAGGCGTGGGCACGGCCGCCACCATGCTGGGCATGGCGGGCTACTACGCCAGCCTCGATTACGCCAAAAACCGGCCCCAGGGCCGGCCCGTCGGCGGAGGATCTAAGAACGGCGCCGGTGCCGTGGGCAAAGACGCCTCCCAGCCGCAGATCCGCATCATCGAGCACGCCGACGTCAAGCGCATGCTGCTGGCGCAAAAAGCGTACTGCGAAGGCGCGCTGGCGCTGGAGCTGTATTGCGCCCGCCTGGTTGATGAACACCACACGGCCGACGCGCAGGCCGCCGACGACGCGCGCCTGCTGCTCGAGGTGCTGACACCGATTGCCAAGAGCTGGCCCAGCGAATGGTGCCTGGAGGCCAATTCGCTGGCCATCCAGGTACACGGCGGCTACGGCTACACGCGCGACTTCCCGGTCGAGCAGTATTGGCGCGACAACCGCCTGAACATGATCCATGAAGGCACGCATGGCATCCAGGCCATGGATTTGCTGGGCCGCAAGGTGCTGATGGAAGGGGGCAGGGGCCTGCAATTGCTGGCAGCGCGTATCAACGCCACGGTTGAAAAGGCGATTCAGGTGCCTGAACTCGCAGCCCATGCCAACGCACTGGCCAAGGCATTGCAGCATGTGGGCAGCGCCACCAAGGCGGCGTGGGCCGCGGGCGAGCCTGGCGAGGCGCTGGCCAATGCGGTACCCTACATGCAGGCCTTCGGCCACACCGTATTGGCGTGGATCTGGCTGGACGTGGCGCTGGCCAGCCTGGCATTGCAGCAATCCGCTACCAATTCGATAGCTGCTCACGCAGGGCGGATGGGCGCTACACGCTATTTTTATCATTACGAATTACCGAAGATCGGTGCCTGGCTCAAGGT
>NZ_JBFUCA010000700.1:0-1739 GCF_056405475.1 Polaromonas sp. P1_G4 | reverse complement strand
CATGAAAGCCATGCGCACCATGCACGACCGCATGACGCGCGCAAAAACCCCCGAAGAACGTAGTGCCCTGATGGCTGAACACCACAAACTCATGCAGGAAGGCATGAGCATGATGGGTGGCATGGGCGGGATGATGGGCAACATGCAGGGCCCAGGCAACGACCCGGCCGCGCGCCAACAGATGATGGAAAAACGCATGGAAATGATGCAGTCCATGATGCAGATGATGATGGACCGCCTGCCTCCGGTTCCAGCCAAACCCTGAGTTTTACAGCGTCGCCAGGGGCGGAGCGCTGCGACTCCAGGAGATGCCAACGGCGGGCTTGACCTTTCCCCTATGGGAGGGTTTATCTTTCCTCGATGCCTGATTTTCAAGCCTGCAACGCGGGAAAGGATGCCCTTCATGAACCACGCCCACTCTCCTCACTCATCTCACTCATCTCAAGCTTCTCACGGGTCCAGCACGGCGGCCGTCGGCGCTGCAACGCCAACCGTCCATGGCGATACCACGGTGGCCGGCGGCACGGTCTATACCTGCCCCATGCATCCGGAAATCCGGCAGGATCACCCGGGCAATTGCCCGATCTGCGGTATGACGCTGGAGCCTGTCATGCCCAGCCTCGACGAGGATGAGAATCCGGAATTGCTATCTTTCACGCGCCGCTTCTGGTGRACGCTGCCGTTGAGCATGATGGTGACGGTCCTGGCCATGTTCGGCCACCAGCTCGGCTGGTTCGACATGACTGTCCAGAGCTGGATAGAACTGGTGCTGAGCCTGCCGGTCGTATTGTGGGCAGGCTGGCCCTTCTTTGTGCGTGGCGCGCAGTCAGTCGCCCACCGCAGCCCGAACATGTGGACCCTGATCAGCCTGGGAACAGGCGCGGCCTTTGCCTACAGCGTGGTCGCCACCCTCACGCCCGGTGTGTTCCCGGAGTCGTTTATTTCCATGGGCCGTGTAGCGGTTTACTTTGAGGCGGCGGCCGTGATCATTTCACTGACGCTGCTCGGCCAGATGCTGGAGCTGAAGGCGCGCTCGCAAACTTCCGCMGCAATCAAGTCATTGCTGGGGCTGGCGCCAAAAACCGCGCGGCGCATCAAGGCCGACGGCACCGAGGAAGACGTGCCGCTAACCCACGTGCACGTGGGCGACAGCCTGCGCGTGCGCCCCGGCGAAAAAGTGCCCGTCGACGGCGTCGTTACCGAGGGCGGCAGCGCCGTTGATGAATCGATGCTGACCGGAGAACCCCTGCCCGTGAGCAAGCGTCCGGGCGACAAGCTGATAGGCGCCACGCTCAACACCAGCGGCGCCCTGGTGATGCGCTCCGAGCGCGTCGGCGCGCAAACCATGCTGTCGCAAATCGTGCAGATGGTCGCGCTGGCCCAACGCTCGAAGGCACCCCTGCAGCGCATGGCCGACCAGGTTGCCGGCTGGTTTGTGATGGCCGTAGTGGCCGTGGCCGTGCTGACCTTTCTGGGATGGGGATTTTTCGGCCCGCAGCCGAGCTGGGTTTACGGCCTGATCAACGCGGTGGCGGTGCTGATCATCGCCTGCCCCTGCGCGCTGGGCCTGGCCACGCCGATGTCCATCATGGTCGCCACGGGCAAGGCGGCTGGCCAGGGCATTCTTTTCCGCGATGCGGCGGCGATTGAACACCTGCGCACCGTCGACGTATTGATCGTCGACAAGACCGGCACGCTGACGGCCGGCAAACCGGCGTTCGACCGCGCAGTTCCCGCAG
>NZ_JBFUCA010000699.1:0-1750 GCF_056405475.1 Polaromonas sp. P1_G4 | reverse complement strand
GTACTGCTTGCTCCAGCGGCCGATCTGGCGTTCAAAGTAGTTGCCGGGCTTGCCGTAGTCGGCCAGGCCCCGCTCGGTAAACTTCACCTTGTGCAGTGCGGCGACCACGCGGTTCATCTCGTTGTAGATATCCCCGCGCTGGGCGCTGGTCATGCCGGGAAGTGACTGGTCCCATAGCACGCGGCCTTCGACGAATTCCATTACATAGAAAGCGCGGCCGATCACGGATTCGTCCTCGCAGAGGCAATACATCCTGGGTACCGGCACGTCGGTGCCGTGCAGCCCCTGCATGACCTTGAATTCGCGCTCCACCGCATGGGCCGACGGCAGCAATTTGGCCACCGGTCCCGGCTTGGCGCGCATCACATAAGAAGCGGTGGGTGTGATCAACTTGTACGTCGGGTTGGACTGGCCGCCCTTGAAGATTTCCGCGGTCAGCGGGCCCTGGAAGCCAGGCAGGTGCTTGTCGAGATAAGCGGCAAGGGCTTCGAGATCAAAAGCGTGCGCACCCGAAACAGCCCGTGTACCGACAAAGTGATCGAAATTGCTCATGCTCAAACGTGTTGTCTCTGTTTATTTGTCAATTTCAGCTTCAGAGATGCGCATCAGGGTTGTGCGGTTGCGCACCACCAGGCCTCCCGGCTCGATCCGGATGGCTTCTTCGCGCTCCATGGATTTGAGCTCCTGGTTGACGCGCTGGCGCGAGGCGCCCAGCAGTTGCGCCAATTCCTCTTGTGCCAGCTGCAGGCCGATTCGCACCTCGCCGCTGTCCGCCAGGCTGGGCACACCGTAGCTGCGCACCAGGTGCAGCAGCTGCTTGGCCAGCCGCGCCCGCAAGGGCAGGGTGTYGAGGTCTTCCACCAGACCGAAGAGCTGCCGTATGCGCCGTGCATGCAGGCGCAACAGGGCCTCGTAGAGTTCGACATGCTGGCTCAGGATCTTGCGCAGATCGGCGCGCGAGACACACAGCAAGGTGGTCTCGCCATGGGCATAGGAGTCGTGGGTACGCCGCTCTCCGTCGAAGATCGCCACATCGCCGACCCAAAGGCCGGGCTCCACATAGGTCAGCGTGACCTGCTTGCCCGAAATCGAGGTCGAGCTGACACGAATGGCCCCACGTGCGCAAGAGATCCATTCCTCGGGCACGTCGCCGCGCGCGCTGATGAGTTCGCCGTCTTTGTAGCGTTTGACGTAGGCGCATCGGAGTATGTCGTGCCTCAGGGATGGGGACAGGGATGAAAACCAGCGGCCATTGTTAATGGCCTCTCGTTCCTCTATCGTAAGAATGGGATCGTCCATGGTCTGTCTTTTGAGTGACTAACAAGACGACCATTGTCGCTTGAGGGACCCGCCCGGCGCCAGTGGGCTGTCGCATGGGTGTCGCCCGGCCGGAGGCCTGGATTGTCGGTTGGGCAGCCCGCGACTGGCTGCCTGCCGCCTAGCGGTAGTGCGGCGTGCGCTTGTTCAGGAAGGCGTCTATGCCTTCACCCGCGTTGGCGTCGTGCAGGTTGCGCACGAAGTGATCACGTTCGTGGGTGAGCTGCTCGGTCAGCGTGCTGCCGGCTGCGTCGTTGATGAGTTCCTTGATGCTGGCCAGCGCATTGGGCGCGCGCGCATTCAGGTTTTCGGCCAGTTCAAGCGCTTGGGCCAAGGCCTCACCCGGGGCCGCAACGCGGTTCACCAGGCCAAAATCGTGCAGTCGGCGCGCGCCTATGCGTTCGCCGGCCATCAGCAATTCGCTGGCCAGCGC
>NZ_JBFUCA010000698.1:0-1754 GCF_056405475.1 Polaromonas sp. P1_G4 | reverse complement strand
ATTTCGCCTTGCGACACGAGCATCGCCTGGCGGAACGAGTCTTCGGCCTTGTCTCCAAGGACCAGCGCGAGCACCAGCGGTGCGAGTGGATAGTCCAGTTTCTTGAAGAGGTAGCCCACCACGCCGAACAGCATCATGAACCAGATGTCCAACATGGCGTTGTGGACGGTGTAGGCGCCGATGGCACAGATGACCACAATGATGGGAGCAATGATTGAGAACGGGATGCGCAGGATGGATGCAAACAGCGGGACCGTGGTCAGCACAACGATCAGTCCTACGAGATTGCCCAGGTACATGCTGGCAATCAGTCCCCAGACGAAGTCTTTTTGCTCAACAAACAGCAGTGGCCCGGGCTGCAGGCCCCAGATCAGCAAGCCGCCCAGCAAAACGGCTGCGGTGGGCGAACCCGGAATCCCCAGTGCCAGCATGGGCAGCAGGGCGCTGGTGCCGGCGGCGTGCGCTGCGGTTTCGGGAGCAATGACACCTTCGATCTCACCGGTGCCGAACTTCGGGCCGTTCTTCGACATTTTCTTGGCAAGGCCGTAACTCATGAATGAGGCCGGTGTTGCGCCGCCAGGGGTGATACCCATCCAGATGCCGATCAGCGAGCTGCGAACCGACGTCATCCAATACTTCGGCAGCTTTTTCCATGTCTCCAGCACGACCTTGGGGTCGATCTTGGCGCTTTTGCCCGAGAACGCCAGTCCTTCTTCCATGGACAGAAGAATCTCGCCGATGCCGAACAGGCCGATTACCGCGATCAGGAAATCGAAACCGCGCATAAGGTCCGGGATACCGAAGGTCAGGCGCAGCTGGCCGGTTACGGTGTCCATGCCGACGGACGCCAATGCAAAGCCGAGCGTCATGGACGCGAGGATCTTGAACGGAGAGCCTTTGCCCATGCCCACGAAACTGCAGAAGGTCAGAAGGTAGACCGCAAAGAACTCAGGTGGACCGAACTTGAGTGCGAACTTGGCCACCAGGGGTGCCAGAAAGGTGATCATCACGACGGCAACAAAGGCACCGACGAAAGATGAAGTGAACGCAGCTGTCAGCGCGGCGCCCGCCTTGCCTTGTTGAGCCATCGGGTAGCCGTCAAAGGTGGTTGCTACCGACCAGGGCTCTCCCGGTATGTTGAACAGGATGGAGGTGATCGCACCACCAAAAAGCGCACCCCAATAGATGCAGGACAGCATGATGATTGCCGAGGTGGGCGACATCGTGAACGTGAGGGGCAGCAAAATGGCGACCCCGTTGGCGCCGCCCAGGCCGGGCAGCACGCCGATCAGCACGCCCAGAATGATGCCCACGAACATCAAGACGATGTTCATCGGCGTCAGGATGACGCTGAATCCGTGAAAAAGCGAGTTTAGTTCTTCCATTTCGATATCCGGTAAAAGTTCAGTGGGCTCGATGCGGGTATAGATGACTCAGTAGCCGAGGAAGCTCAGCAAGTCGAACTGGCCTTTGAACAAGGGAACCTTGAACCAGACCTCGAACATGAAGAAAAACAGCGCGATCACAACGAAGGAGGTGATCACGCTTTTGATCGGGGAGAATTTCCCCAGGATGATCATGAACAGCGCGATGTATACAGCGGACGCCACGTAGAGGCCAAAAAACTGGACAGCCAGCACATAAACAATGGCAGGAAGCAAAACGGCAAGTACCCGCTTGAGTTGCTCTCTGTCGACAAATACCTCGGTATTCCTGTTCTTGCCGAACAAGGCTTGGTAGAGGGTGCCGAGGCC
>NZ_JBFUCA010000697.1:0-1755 GCF_056405475.1 Polaromonas sp. P1_G4 | reverse complement strand
GAGCTGGACTTTCCGCCCGAAGACATCATCTTCGACCCGAACATTTTCGCGATCGCCACCGGCATCGAAGAGCACAACAACTACGCGGTCGATTTCATCAACGCCACGCGCTGGATCAAGCAGAACCTGCCGGGCGCCAAGGTCTCTGGCGGTGTGTCCAACGTGTCCTTCAGCTTTCGCGGCAACGACCCGGTGCGTGAAGCCATCCACACCGTGTTCCTGTACCACGCGATCCAGGCCGGTATGGACATGGGCATCGTCAACGCCGGCATGGTCGGCGTGTATGACGACCTCGATCCGGTGCTGCGCGAGCGTGTGGAAGACGTGGTGCTCAACCGTACACCGGCCTACAAGTCCGGTGAGCCCGAACTCACGCCCGGTGAGCGTCTGATCGAAGTGGCCGAGACCGCCAGGAGCGGCGCCAAGGACGACAGCAAGAAGAATGAATGGCGTGCCCTGCCGGTGCGCCAGCGCCTGTCGCACGCGCTGGTCCACGGCATGAACGAGCACATCGTGACCGACACCGAAGAGGTCTACCAGGAGATCCTTGCAGAGGGCGGCCGGCCGCTGCATGTGATTGAAGGCCCGCTGATGGACGGCATGAACATCGTCGGCGACCTGTTCGGCCAAGGCAAGATGTTTTTGCCCCAGGTCGTGAAAAGCGCCCGTGTGATGAAGYAGGCCGTGGCGCATCTGCTGCCCTACATCGAAGCCGAAAAGCTGCTGCTCGAAGCCGCCGGCGGCGACGTCAAGACCAAAGGCAAGATCATCATCGCCACGGTCAAGGGCGACGTGCACGACATCGGCAAGAACATCGTGACGGTGGTCTTGCAGTGCAACAACTTTGAAGTCGTCAACATGGGCGTGATGGTGCCCTGCCATGAAATATTGGCGCGCGCCAAGGTTGAAGGCGCCGACATCGTCGGCCTGTCGGGCCTCATCACACCCAGCCTGGAAGAGATGCAGTACGTCGCCGCCGAGATGCAGAAAGACGATCACTTCCGCATAAAAAAAATCCCGCTGCTGATAGGCGGCGCCACCACCAGCCGCGTGCACACGGCCGTCAAGATCTCCCCGCACTACGAAGGCCCGGTGGTGTATGTGCCCGATGCGTCCCGCAGCGTGAGCGTGGCGCAAAGCCTGCTGTCCGACCAGGCCGCCAGATACATCGAAGAGCTGTATACCGACTACGACAAGGTGCGCACCCAGCACGCCAACAAAAAGCAGGTGCCGATGTGGCCGCTGGCCAAGGCCCGCGCCAATCCCACGTCAATGGACTGGGCCCACTACACACCGCCCGTGCCCAAGTTCATTGGCCGTCGCGTGTTCAAGAACTTCGACCTGTCGGAGCTGGCCCAGTACATCGACTGGGGTCCTTTCTTCCAGACCTGGGACCTGGCCGGAGCCTTCCCGGCCATCCTGAAGGACGAAGTCGTGGGCACCGAAGCTGTGCGCGTGTACGCCGACGCCCAGCGCATGCTCAAGCGCCTGATTGAAGGCCGCTGGCTCACCGCCAACGGCGTGATGGCGCTGTACCCCGCCAACAGCGTGGGTGACGACATCGAGATCTACACCGACGAGTCGCGCAGCGAAGTGGCCATGACCTGGTACGGCCTGCGCCAGCAAACCGAAAAAACCGCGATTCACGGCGTGATGCGCCCCAGCCGTTGCCTGGCTGATTTTGTCGCGCCCAAGGTGCTTGCTCCTGAATTGATAGCTGCTCGCGCTGAATATACGGGCGCTGCAGGCCAAAAT
>NZ_JBFUCA010000696.1:0-1758 GCF_056405475.1 Polaromonas sp. P1_G4 | reverse complement strand
CTGCAGACCGGGCAAACCGTTTTGTCTGTCGTCATGGTTTTACGCTCATCGCGAGGCGGGAAAGTGGTCTCGCYGCCCTGAGCGGTTGGAGGAATCAGAAAGCTGTTAGTTTCCCACAACCGGCTCGATGGTGATCTCCACCGTCATCGACTCTTCCCCACCGCCCTGCCGCACACCCTTGATGGGTGGGCAGGCGTTGTAGTCCGTCCCCATGGCCAGGCGCACGTGGCGCTGGTCGATCAAGCAGCTGTGGGTGACGTCAATGCTGACCCAACGTCGGGTGGCCACGTCGAGGCACACGTCACACCATGCGTGGCTGGCGAGGTCGGGCTCGTTGGCGGCGTAGAAGTAGCCGCTGACATAGCGCGCCGGGTAGCCCAGGCTGCGGCAGATGGCGACCATGACGTGGGCCTGGTCCTGGCAGACGCCTGCCCCGGACTTGAAGGCTTCCAGCGCCGTGGTCGTCACGCTGGTGCTGTTTTTCAGGTAGCTCACAGCGCCTGCCACGCCCTGGCTCAATGCCAGCAGGGCCGGCAAGCTTGCAGTGCCGTCAAGGCTTTGCGGGATAAAGCGGCGGCCAAATTCGGCAAGCTCCCAGTGCGGTTCGGCCAGGTGTGTGGCGCRCAGGAAGAAGTACGGATGCGGCAGGGTTTCCGGGTCGTTGAACTCCGCCACGCCAAAGGTTTCCACATCGCCGGCCGCGTTAACCAGGCTCCAGCGCACGTTGTCGGCATCCTTGCCCACAAAGGTGTAAGAGCTGATGGTGTTGCCAAAGGCGTCGCGCTGGGTAAAAAGTTTTTCGGGCGCGCCCAGGCTCCAGAAATGCACCGTCTGCGCCGGGCTGGACTGCGGCGTGAGCCACAGCGTCTGCAGCGCATAGCGCAGCGGCTCCGTGTACCGGTAGTCGGTGATGTGCCTGACGTGCAACTTCATCAAGGCCCCGTCATACAACAGTACCGACCCTTTGCGGCGGCAGAAGTTAGGCCGTCTTTCAAGTGGTGGCCGGCACCAAAAACTCGCGGCTGATGTGTGCGCCCAGCTCGTTCACGCGGTCCAGGAACTGCGTCAGGAAGGCGTGCAAGCCCGTTGCGAGGATTTCGTCGATGCGTGCGTATTGCAAATCAGCCCGCAATTTGCCGGCGCGGCGCTGGGTTTCGCTGCTGGTATCGCTGGTCACCATGGCAAGGTTGCTCATGACTTCGTTCAGGCAGGCCAGCAGGGAGCGCGGCATGTCGGCGCGCAGGATCAGCAGCTCGGCCACGCGCTCGGGTTTGATGACGTCGCGGTAGACCTTGCGGTAGACCTCAAAGCCCGAAACACTGCGCAGGATGGCGCTCCAGTGGTAGAAGTCGTATTCCTGATCCTTCTCGCCGGCCATGCCGAGGAAGTCGTTCTGCACGGCGTGGAACTTCACATCCACCAGCCGCGCGGTATTGTCGGCACGCTCAAGAAAGGTACCGAGCCGCAGGAAGTGAAAGGCTTCGTCCTGCAGCATGGTGCCCAGTGTCACGCCGCGCGACAGGTGCGAGCGGAACTTGACCCATTCAAAGAACTGGCCCGGGTCGCGCTCGAAGTCGCCGCTGCGCAGCATGCGGATGACCTCGAGGTAAGTCTGGTTCTGCGTTTCCCACACTTCGGTGGTCAGCGTGCCGCGCACGGCACGGGCGTTTTCACGGGCGTTCTGCAGACAGGAAATGATGCTGGACGAGTTTTTCTCATCACGCACCATGAAGTCCATCACGTCGCGCGGATTGATGG
>NZ_JBFUCA010000695.1:0-1761 GCF_056405475.1 Polaromonas sp. P1_G4 | reverse complement strand
AGTATGCAGGGCTACATATTAGCCGTCATTTGGGGACCGCCTTGATCTCTCTGGGATCGTTATTCAACCGCCAACAACCCGCTTTGCTGGGTTTAGATATCAGCTCATCCAGTGTCAAGCTGGTGGAGTTGAGCCGTGACAAGGCCGGTAATCTGGTGTTGGATCGCTGTGCGATCGAACCGCTGGAACGAGGCTGGATTACCGATGGTAACGTCGAAAAGTTTGACGAAGTGGCCGATGCCGTGCGCCGGCTCGTCAAAAAAAGCGGAACCCGCACCAAGAATGTGGCGATGGCCCTGCCGGCTTCGGCGGTCATTACCAAAAAAATCATTCTCCCGGGCGGCCTCAGCGACGTAGAGCTGGAAATTCAGGTCGAATCCGAAGCCAATCAATACATTCCGTTCTCACTGGATGAAGTCAGCCTCGATTTCTGCGTGGTAGGCCCGAGCGCTACCTCCAGTGGCGACGTTGAAGTGCTGATTGCTGCTTCGCGCAAGGAAAAAGTGCAGGACAGGCAGGGTCTTGCGGAAGCCGCCGGGCTCAAGCCTATAGTTATAGATGTGGAGTCGTATGCCTCCCGCCTGGCCACCGCTCGCTTGATTGAGAGCCTTCCCAACAAGGGCGTGGACACCATGGTGGCCCTGTTTGAAGTGGGTGCATTGACGACCAGCATGCAGGTCATCAAAAACGACGAAGTACTTTATGAGCGTGATCAGGCCTTCGGTGGAGCACAGCTGACGCAGCTCATCATTCGGCAGTACGGTTTTTCCCCTGAAGAAGCAGAAAGCAAAAAACGCAGTGGCGATTTGCCGGAAGACTATGAATCCGGCGTGCTGAAGCCATTTGTCGAGAGCATGGCGCAGGAAATCGGACGGGCCTTGCAGTTCTTCTTTACCAGCACACCGCACAACAAAGTTGACTATGTGATGTTGGCAGGTGGCTCGTCCGCCTTGCCAGGTCTGACCGATTCCGTCACCCAGCAGACTTCATTTGCCTGCGTGCTGGCAAACCCTTTTGAAGGAATGGAGCTCGGAGAAGGCGTACGTGAAAAGAAGATGCGGCGCGAAGCGGCATCCTACCTGACCTCTTGCGGTCTGGCTTTGCGGAGGTTTCTGCAGTGATTCTCGTCAATCTGCTTCCCCATCGCGAAGCTGCGCGCAAGCGCAGGCGCGAAGTATTTTTTGCCACACTGGGTATGGCGGCCTTGGTCGGCGTTCTTATTTGCGGTGCTGTTTATTCCTGGTACCTGGCCCAGATTGAGGGCCAGCGGGGAAAGAACAATTTTCTGAAAACGGAAATTACCCGGTTGGAAGGGCAGATCAAGGATATCGCCACGCTGCAGGCGGAGATTTCCGCTCTCAGGGCTCGTCAGAATGCCGTGGAAGATCTGCAGGGAAACCGCAATCTGCCGGTGTATTTGCTGAGCGAACTGGTCAAGCAGTTGCCCGATGGGGTGTATATCACCAGCATGAAACAAGACAACCAGGCCGTGATGATCACCGGCGTCGCACAGTCAAACGAACGTGTTTCGGAATTGTTGCGCAACCTGGCTAACAACAGTGCGTGGTTAACCCGGCCGGAACTTGTAGAAATCACCGCCGGCACGGTGTCACTCAGTGCGCGTGACCAGCGCAGGGTATCCAATTTTTCAATGAAGATCGGTTTGAAGCGGGCCAGCGATCCGAAAACTGTTGGCGCCACACCAGCAAGCTCAGGGACAGTACCGGTGGTGTCGGGGGCGGCTGCCAAGCCAGCTTCTGC
>NZ_JBFUCA010000694.1:0-1769 GCF_056405475.1 Polaromonas sp. P1_G4 | reverse complement strand
CGGCATTGCAGGCGCGCGCCGGCACTGAATTCTGGTTTGTTGCCGAAGAGGCCCGGGAGCCCTTCATGCCCTGGCTGTGGCACCAGGCCTGGGCCGCCCTGTTGCTCGGCTTGCTGGCGCTGGCGCTGGCCCTGTGGCGCGCCAGCGTGCGCTTCGGGCCGTTGGCAGCGTCCGCAAGCGCTCACCGGCGCTCGATGGCCGAGCAAGTGCGCGGTACGGCGCGTTTTCTGCATATGCACGGGCCGAAGGCCTTGCATACAGCGCAGCTTCGCGCGCTGCACGAGTCGGCCACCCGGCAATTGCGCCGGTTTTCACAGCTTGATCCGAAGCAACGCACAGTCGAGATCGCACGCGCCACCGGCCTGGACGCCCTGTTGCTGGAACGCGCCCAGGCAGTCAGGTCGCGCAACCCCGGCGTGCTGGCCGCCGACCTCGAATTGATCGAAACCGCCCGCCGGCGCCTCGACGCCACGGGGCCCGACACGCGGCAGCCAACAGCTTTCACGTCTCCCGTTTCACCCGGCGCCTCACCCAGCGCCTCATCTGCCGCTTCATCTCCTCCTTCATCCTGAACCGAGAAACACCATGTCATTCATTCCCAACGAAGAACTGAGCCGCGCAGCCGAGTCGCTGCAAACCCTGCGCCAGGAGGTCGGCAAAGCCGTGGTCGGCCAATCGGAAGCCGTCGACCAGACCCTGGTGGCGCTGGTCGCATCCGGCCACGTCCTGATTGAGGGTGTACCGGGACTGGGCAAGACATTGCTGGCGCGCGCATTGGCGCAAGCCATGAGCCTGCGCTACGCCCGCGTGCAATTCACGCCCGACCTGATGCCTTCGGACATCACGGGTCATTCCGTGCTGGACCCATCGACCCGGAGCGAAGCCGGCATCGGCACGCTGCGGGTACACCAGGGACCGGTGTTCACGCACCTGCTGCTGGCGGATGAAATCAACCGCGCACCAGCCAAAACCCAGAGCGCCTTGCTTGAAGTGATGCAGGAATACCAGGTCACGCTCGAAGGAAAGGCCATGCCGCTGCCCCGTCCCTTCATGGTGATGGCGACACAAAACCCGATCGATACCGAAGGCACCTACCCTCTGCCGGAGGCGCAGCTGGACCGGTTCCTGCTCAAGATCAACATCGACTTCCCCAGCCATGCTGAAGAAAAGGCGATCGTGCAGCTGACCACCGGCCAGCGTGCCGGCAACCAGTTGCCGCTTGATGCGGTCAGGCCGTGCCTGGACGACGCGCAGGTGCTTGAACTGCAGCGGCTGGCCAGCCTGGTGCAGGCGCACGAACAGGTCATTGACTATGCGGTCCGCATCGCCCGCGCCACGCGCGACTGGCCAGGCCTTTCGTCGGGGGCAGGGCCGCGCGGCACCATGGCCCTAGTGCGGGCTGCACGGGCCGGCGCGCTCATGCACGGACGGGACTTCATCACACCCGACGATGTGGCACGGCAGGCCCTGCCGGCCTTGCGCCACCGGGTGATGATTTCGCCCGATGCGCAGCTGGAAGGCCTGGGTGTTGACGACTTGCTGCGCAGTGCCCTGGGCAGCGTCCAGGCCCCCCGTCTCTAGGCCGCAACTCATGCGCTGGTTGGTGATCCCCGCAAAAACGACCGTCAGGGTGCTGGCTTGCATCACGGCGGCCGTCGCGCTGGCCTTGCTCGGGGGTTTGCCGGTTGACCGGGTCGCGATACTGGCCGGCGCCGTCTTGCTGGCGGCGCTGGCAGGCGCCATTTTTGATCTCTGGCGCAGCCTGCGCC
>NZ_JBFUCA010000693.1:0-1771 GCF_056405475.1 Polaromonas sp. P1_G4 | reverse complement strand
GCTGGGGCCCTTCAGCCCGAACTCCATGGACACATGGGCGGCAATGGCGTTGTGCATGGCCAGCACGACCGTCATGGGGCGCAGCCGCGCCACTTTTTGCTCCAGCAATGCCGTGTAAGCCACATCCGTGGATCCTGCGCCGCCGCTGCCTGTGCCCAGCGAGACGCCGAAACGCTCGGGTGCGAAGCCACCCTCAGGGCCCCATCCAGCCTGCGCCATGGCTTCGCGGCCAGCCACCACCGCGAGCTGGCTGACCCGGTCCATGGTCAGGAGACGGGCGCGGGGGAAATGCTGGTCCGGGTCGAACTGGACGGCGCCGGCCAGCACGCTTTCGCTGCCGGTGGGAAAGCCAATGTCAATGCCCCGGATGCCGGAGCGGGCGGAAAGCAGGGACTCGAAGAATGCGGGAGTGCCGGTTCCAACGGCGGAAACAACGCCAAGACCCGTGATGGCTACGCGACGCATGGGCGGTCTGGCGGGCCCGGCAGGGCTCAGGCGGCGGGCTTGCCTGATGGCAGCAGGGGTTCAATCAGCTGGACCATTTCGGCGAGGGTGCGCGGCGGGCTGGCCTGGTCCGGAATCTGAATGCCAAACTGGTCTTCAATCTGGAACAGAAATTCGATGACGGCGAGGGAGTCAAGGCCCAGGCTCTCCAGCGTGGCATCCGGCAGCAGTTTTTCTTCGCTGATGCCAAATGTCTCGGCAAAAAGATTAATCAAATCAGAATTCATCACGAACCAGTAAATATGTAATGCGAACCGCCATTGTCCCACCATCGATATGACGGCCGGCCTCTTCGGGCCTGTAGGGGCATTTTACAAAAGCAGCCGCGTTGTTTTCGTACCTCAGGGCGTGTACATCTGCCTGACGGCGTCCGACAGGCTGAAGGTCCCCAATAATTCACCCAGATAACTAATGGGCGCCGGCGCGACAGCTGCCGCACCAATTTCTGCCCGCAGGCGCGCATTGCTGAACACCGCGTCGGCGGTCAGGAAAGGCAAATACGGCTGCAATGCTTCAAACATCCAGCGTTGGCGGGCAAACTTCGGTGTGGGCACGAAGTCCCTGCCGCGCATTACCATCTTGCCGATGCCGGGCATGCTGGCTTTCAGTTCTTCGGCCAGCGCCGCGAACGTCATGGAGTCTTCGCCCGTGGACACGTGATAGCAATCGTGCCGGAGCTCGTCCTTGAGCAACATCTCGGCGAAGGCGCTTGCGATGAAATCCACCGGCGCGAAGTCAAGTTTGCCCAAGGGGTCCAGCGGCACATCACCAAGTTCGGCCATGACCGGGATGGACCACAACATGTTGCGGGCCAGTTTGGCGTCGTCAATCCCGCGCGACAGCACAATGCCCGGGCGCAAACTCACAAAAGGATGGCCTTTGCCGCGCAGCAGTGTTTCGGCATCGCGTTTGGACCTGATGTAGTCGTTGGCATAGCCGGCAAACGGCATGTCTTCGGTGATCACGCCGCGCGGCTCGGTGGTCACTGCCGCCGTTCCAACAAAAAAACCGCGTTGTGAGGGCCGCAGGTCTTTCAGGATGCCGGAAAAATGCTCGGCGGCCTTGAGATTGATGGGATAGACCCCGGCACCGGGCTTGAACGAGGTACTGGCCGCCGAATGCAGGATGACGTCGGCCGATTGGAGAACTGCCGCGCTGAGGCCAAAACCGGGCTCGACCACATCGCCGGCCTCGGCAGACACCATGTCGGCAAATTCGGGCTTCCAGAGGACGCTCTTTTTCAGGCGATCCAGCAGACGGTCACGGG
>NZ_JBFUCA010000692.1:0-1774 GCF_056405475.1 Polaromonas sp. P1_G4 | reverse complement strand
GCCTTTTCAAGCTCCAGCCCTTTCTTTTCTTGCGCAAGCAGCTATTGTTTTAATAGCACCAACACTGCCCGGCTTGAAAATCAGGCAGCCAGCTTGGCTTTCACCTGTTCAACGATGGCGCCGAAAGCGGCGCTGTCATGAATGGCCATGTCGGACAGAACCTTGCGGTCGATCTCGATGCCGGCTTTCTTCAGGCCATTGGCAAACTGGCTGTAAGTCAGGCCGAATGAACGGCTTGCAGCGTTGATACGGGCGATCCACAACTGGCGGAACACGCGTTTCTTGGTACGGCGGTCACGGTAGGCATATTGCCCAGCCTTCATTACCGCTTCTTTGGCGATACGGAAGACATTGCCGCGGCGGCCGCGGAAACCTTTTGCAAGGGCTAAAACTTTTTTGTGGCGGGCGCGAGCCGTTACACCACGTTTGACGCGAGGCATGTGTGTACTCCTTGTTCGTCGTTAATTAAATGCCCTGGCCTGGGAGCATCTGTGCCATGTGACCCATATTGGTCTCATGGACAGTCACCGCACCACGCAGATGGCGTTTGTTTTTGGTGGTCTTCTTGGTCAGGATGTGACGTTTGAAGGCTTGGCCGCGCTTGACGGTACCACCCGGACGAACGCGGAAACGCTTTTTAGCGCCGCTCTTGGTCTTCATTTTGGGCATGTGAATGCTCCTTTTCATTTGTGCTCGTGAGGCGCTGCGAACCTTCCGCAGACTTGATGGCCCCGAGACACTTGTTAAGCGGAAAATCTTTCGACTTCCCGCTGATCGCAAAAGGTTTGACCCCTCCGCTTTTGGAAAGCTGGCTTGCACCTGCTTTCGCAGGAACGCCGCAAAGCGCCCCTTGTCCTTATCCGCTGTCCGCCAGCCTCAGGCTGCGGACTGTGCCGGAGCCGTCTCGGCTGCCGGCTTGGCAGTACCCGGTTTTTTACGACCCGGCGCGATCATCATGACCATCTGCCTGCCTTCAAGCTTGGGGAATTGCTCCACCACAATCAAATCGGCCAACTCATCACGAATACGCGCCAGCAGGGCCAAGCCCAGTTCCTGGTGCGTGATTTCGCGACCGCGAAAACGCAAAGTAATCTTGCATTTGTCGCCCTCTTCCAAGAAGCGCTTGATGTTGCGCAACTTGATGTTGTAGTCCCCATCGTCAGTGCCGGGCCGGAATTTGATTTCCTTGATCTCGATCACTTTTTGCTTGGACTTCGCTTCCGCCGCCTTTTTCTGCTCGGCGTACTTGAACTTGCCGTAATCCATCAACCGGCACACCGGTGGAACCGCTGTGGGGGAGATTTCGACGAGGTCCACATCGGCCTCACCCGCAAGGCGCAAAGCCTCGGTGATGCTGACAATGCCCAGCGGCTCATTGTCTGGCCCGCTCAGACGTACTTCAGGGGCCATGATTTCACGGTTCAAGCGGTGCTTGCGTTCTTCACGGTGACGGCGGTCACGAAATTCAGTAGCGATGGTTCTATCCTTTAACTCTTGCTATAAAAGCTATAGCTGCTTGCGCCCGTCCTGTAAGGACGACAGGCCAAATTCATCAACAATTTTGTTAAAAATCAGGCTTTTTTCGCGATGTYGGAAGCGATCGTTTCAGCGAAGGCTTCGAGAGGCATCACTCCAAGGTCTTTGTTACCCCGGGCGCGCACTGCAACGGCACCTGCCGCTTTCTCCTTGTCGCCTACGACAAGGATATACGGCAGCTTTTTCATCGAGTGCTCCCGTATTTTATACGTAATTTTCTCGTTGCGCAGGTCCAGAT
>NZ_JBFUCA010000691.1:0-1776 GCF_056405475.1 Polaromonas sp. P1_G4 | reverse complement strand
GCCCGAGAACAGCAACAGCTTTTCGGTCAGCGTGGTTTTACCCGCGTCGGGGTGGGAGATGATGGCAAACGTGCGGCGGCGCTTGACCTGTTTTTCGATTTCAGTGGATTCGGACATAACCCACGATTATCGGTGAGATGGCCCCCACGCTCCGCCGCTACGTGCCTTCGGCGTTCGCTGCCCCTTTCCTATGAGACAGGGGCTGGCCTTGCTTGGGGCGGCCCGGCGCGGCCGCCGGCGTTTCTCTTATTGGGGATGCGGTGCTTAACCAGGTTGCCGGGCAAATCGCGGTTGTTTCACCCCGTCGATCACGACCTCTTCATTGAACATGGCGGCGGGCCGTACCCACAGGCCTTTTTCGCCATACAGCGCGCGGTACAGCGTCATCGGCTCCAGGCTTTCGCTGTGGCGCACGGTGCCGACCACCTCATACAGCATGCCTTTGTAGTGGCGGTACAGACCGGGTGGGGTTTCGATCAGGGGAGGCAATGCGTGGGCGGTGGCTTCTGGCATAGGAATCAGGGATTTAAAAATATTGCGCGGTGGCTCGGTGGGACAATGGAGGCTATGCATCCTAAAGCCTTACTCGACAGTTGTTCCGAGCTTCTCAAGCAGGTCCTCAAATTTGATCATCCCGCCGACATGGTGGTGTCGCGCTATTTCCGCGACTATCGCCTCGGCCCCCGTGAACGTGCCACCGTGGCGGAAACGATTTACGGTGTTCTTCGCAAGAAAAATCTTTATACCTATCTGGCCCAGCATGGCAGCGGCGCGCCGGAGCGGCGTCTTGCGATTCTCGGTTTTGCGGCGGACCGCGACTTTCTTTTGGGTGCGCTGACCGACCAGGAAAAAGACTGGCTGGCGCGTTGCGACCAGGTCAAACCATCGGACCTGATGGAGCTGCATCGCCACAACCTCCCGCAGTGGCTGGTTGATCCGTTGAAAGAGCAGCTTGGTGATGATTTCTGGCCGCTGGTCGAGAGCCTGAACGCACCGGCCGGRCTTGATTTGCGCGTCAACACGCTCAAGGATAAACGGGCTGAAGTCCAGAAGGAGCTTGCGAAAGCGGCTATCAAAACCGTAGCAACACCGTATTCGCCCTGGGGCCTGCGCATTGCCGACGGCAAGCCCCAGCTGGGCAAACTGGATGCTTTCACGCGTGGCGCCATTGAAGTGCAGGACGAAGGCTCGCAGCTGTTGGCCCTGCTGGTCGATGCCAAGCGAGGTGAGATGGTGGTCGACTTTTGTGCAGGGGCGGGCGGCAAGACCCTGGCCCTCGGGGCTTCCATGCGCAATACCGGGCGCCTTTACGCGTTTGATACGTCGGGACACCGGCTGGATGCGCTCAAGCCGCGGCTGGCGCGCAGCGGCCTTTCCAATGTTCATCCGGTGGCTATTGCCCATGAGCGTGACGACCGGATCAAGCGCCTGGCCGGCAAGATAGACCGGGTCCTGGTGGACGCCCCGTGCTCGGGCTTGGGCACCTTGCGGCGCAATCCTGACCTCAAATGGCGGCAGACGCCCAAGGCGATTGAAGAGCTCAGGGCCAAGCAAACTGCCATTTTGCAGAGCGCTGCGCGGCTTTTAAAGCCCGGCGGACGCCTAGTTTACGCGACTTGCAGCGTTTTGCGTGAAGAAAACGAAGCCATCGCTGAAGCCTTTAGTGAGGCGAATAAAGAGTTCAACGTCCTTGAAACAGGGCCCTTGTTGACTCATCTGGGGGTGGAACACGCGGAAAAACTCTGCCGCGGACCCTACCTTCGGCTCTGGCCTTAC
>NZ_JBFUCA010000690.1:0-1776 GCF_056405475.1 Polaromonas sp. P1_G4 | reverse complement strand
GCGCTCTACCGCTCCACGCATTCCGCCTACATGCGTCATGTTCTGGTCTTGCCGTATTGGAGTGAATCCCACTTTTCCACTGCCCACGGTGGCAAGGTAGCCCTGCATGGCCAGGCGGCTGGTGATGCCGTAGCCATAGGAATAACCCAAATGAATAAAGGTTTTTCCACCAGGCAGTGGAACCGCCTGCAGTTCGATTCGGTAATTGCTGGTTCCCAGCGGACCTTTGTCGGCGTTGAGTTGGGCACCCAGATAGTCGGAAGAGCTGGCAACCAGCCGATAGTTGAATTGCAACACGAATGCGTCTTCCAGCTRCTGGGCGGTTTTTTTGCCGATGTTCATTTTCAGAGTGCTGGGGCTGCTGTCCGAACTGGCGTGGCAGTATTTGGTGTTGATGTGGAGCATCAGCATTTCGCACCAGCGATTGGGACTTTTGAACGTGGCGCTAACCGTATTGAAAGGGGAATTCAGTACAGCGTATGCACTTCCACTGACCGTGTTGGTACCTTCTGAAGACTCCAGAAAAAGCGGCCTGTGGTAGGCGTTCTGCGCTAGCTGCCCTGCCAATGCCATGTGCTTTTCCAGCAGGGCTGCGGCGTGGGGTTCCGCCGAAACAGCGGGAGCTTGCTGTGCTTGCGCGGCAGCCGGCAGCAGGTATGTGCCCAATGCCAGGCAACAGGTGACCACGAGGGTTTGAATGTTGCTCATGGTCTCAGTGTGCCAGTGAAAAACAGGCAATTGGGCCATACGCTCCATCGTCCTACATTTATCGCCGAAAGAAGGAGGAAGGGAGGGAACGGGAGCCCAAAAGGATTTGGTCAGGCTTGTACCGCCTCGGCCAGCCTGTCCGGCGTTGTTGGGGATGTTTCAAATAGCAGCGCGATCCGATTTTCCGTACGGGTCAGGCGCACGGCTTCCCGCAGCGCCAATGCTTCCAGGTCATGCCATTCAAGTTGCCGATACGACGACTTCTCAGGCACCCGCGCAGGCGTGGACGCATTCGGCTCATTCAATGAAGCCTGAACGGAAAAGAAACCATCGGTGAATTCAGTTTCCATGAGCAGTGCCCTGGGTCCGGTGGCCGTGTCGGTCAGGGTAATGATCGCGGCCGTTAACACATTGCGCAGCGCCGACTGGGACAGCTCGACATCGGCCTGGCTGGTGTTGTCGACAATGGAAATGCCCTTGAACGAGAGCTGGGTTGCCACCATGCCCAGACACTCCGCAATGCCTTTTCCGGCTTTGACTGACTTGTTTTCCCGAGGGGCAAGCCAGCCCATCAACTCAACACAGGATGCACCCGCCTCTTTGGACAACGTCACGATGTCGCGTGCATTTCGCAGCAGCGTTTCCGGATCTGTGTCTGCTTTTTGGAGTCGCCTTTCCAGCATGGCCGCAACCATGGCAATCGGCTGCAGCGTTCCCGCCATATTGTGACGGATCACAGGCGCGAGCCGCCGCAAGAGTGCGTATTGCGCCGCCTCCGTCACGCATCTTTCCAATGCCGTTTCCTGGATTGATGTGCTGTGGAATTGAACATTCATGGTGATGGTGCCGTCGAAAATGCTCCAGAAAACTGCAGGGTTGGCTGCAGGGCCGCGCCGTTTTTTGAATACATCTTGCTGCGATATTTTCAAGGCGTAACTTCAAAATATACAGCGTTAGAAGGGAGTGGTATGTAAGCCAAAACCTACAGATGAAAGGTTGTGACAGGCATGCTGCAAATTGCCGCGCCCTTCGGTAAATAGTGAGGGCTTTGTGTTGTCATTCTGAATG
>NZ_JBFUCA010000689.1:0-1777 GCF_056405475.1 Polaromonas sp. P1_G4 | reverse complement strand
CCGGTCGGCTGCCTCTTCGGTGTTGCCGCCGTTCTAATAGGCCCCTATTTCTGGGGACTTGCTGTACCGCCTATCTCACTTGCGATTTCGCTCTTGTTACTTATGAAGGTCAAGGCTAAAGCTAAGTCCGCCGAATTGACATAGGTTCCTGAAAAACACGCTGGAAAACATCATGAGCATCGATATCCGCAACGTCAGCAAACATTTTGGCGACTTCCAGGCACTGGGCGATGTCAGCCTGGACATTCAATCGGGCGAACTGGTCGCCTTGCTCGGCCCTTCGGGCTGCGGCAAGACCACGCTGCTGCGCATCATTGCCGGGCTGGAAACCGCCGACCGCGGCAGCATCCTCTTCAGCGGCGAAGACACCACCGACGTGCATGTGCGCGAGCGCCAGGTCGGCTTCGTGTTCCAGCACTACGCGCTGTTCCGCCACATGACCGTCTTTGAGAACGTGGCCTTCGGCCTGCGCGTCAAGCCCCGCGGCCAGCGGCCCAGCGAAGCGCAGATCAAGGAAAAAGTGCATTCGCTGCTCAACCTCGTGCAGCTCGACTGGCTGGCCGAGCGCTTTCCGTCGCAGCTTTCGGGCGGGCAGCGCCAGCGCATTGCCCTGGCSCGCGCGCTGGCGGTGGAGCCCAAGGTGCTGCTGCTCGATGAACCCTTCGGCGCGCTCGACGCCAAGGTGCGCAAGGAGCTGCGCCGCTGGTTGCGCCGCCTGCACGACGACCTGCATGTCACCAGCATTTTTGTGACGCACGACCAGGAAGAAGCGCTGGAAGTCGCCGACCGTGTGGTGCTGATGAACCAGGGCAAGGTCGAGCAGATTGGCTCACCGCAAGAGGTGTGGGACCACCCGGCCAGCCCGTTTGTGTATGGCTTTCTCGGTGACGTGAACCTGTTCCACGGCCGCGCCCACGAAGGCGAAGTCCAGCTCGAAGGCCTGCGCCTCAATTCACCTGAACACGCCGGCGCCCAGGACGCCAAAGCCTTTGCCTATGTGCGCCCGCACGACCTGGACGTGCAGCGCTATGCGCCGGGCGCCGAAGGCATCGTCGCCCACCTGGAGCGCGCCATCGTGATCGGCCCCATTGCGCGGTTGGAGCTGATTCCCGCCGAAGGCTATGAACAAAAAGGCAATGTCTCGGGCGATTCGATCATTGAAGCCCAGATGACCTCGCAGCAGTTTGCCGAGATGGGTTTGCGCGAAGGCGACATGCTGGTGGTGACGCCGCGCAAGGCGAGGGTGTTTGTGGAGGGGTAAGGTGCCTAACGCCGGAGCTGGGTCGATTGCAAAGGCTTGCCGTCGCGAGTCGACTCGGACGACCGGCTAAGCCGCACTTTTTGCCGCCGTACGTCGAGCTTGAGCTTCGCTCACCAACTGTCCACGGGGCCATTGCAGATATGGACGGATGGTAATCCGGTCTTCATTGGTGAGCGGGCGTGCCAGAGCATCGAATAGGGCGCGGACCTGCGGCCAAGGGGCCTGCTTGGTTACTGCGGCATAGAACTGCATCAACTTTTCTATGTTCTCGATCGCGGGGCGGGTCTCAAGCGGGCTCAAATCGCACATAAAGTTGAACTCAAAAGTATTTCCTCGCTGGTGCCACTCATCTCGGTGCCAGGCATGCTCGGGGTTCTCGCGAAGCATGAGGTTGACGATATCAACGCCTTTGGCTTCTGGGCCGCGAAGGTGCTCACGAATTGGTTTTAGGCGGCGAGTGAACCATTCCGCAAATCCCCCATGCGATGCGGTCAACCTCAGTTCGCGCTGATGGGT
>NZ_JBFUCA010000688.1:0-1780 GCF_056405475.1 Polaromonas sp. P1_G4 | reverse complement strand
CAGCTGCTCAAGGCGCGCTACCAGAACAAGATCACCATCGGCCAAACCGGTGCCTGGTTGAAGGAAAAGCAGGCCTACAACACCTTTGTGGTCAATGTGAGGGCCCTCACCCCCGACAACGAAATGCAGGGTGTGCAGATTTTCGAGTTCAACAACAAGGGATTGATCGTCTCCACCACACAGGCGCCGCTGGCAGCGTTCACCGCCGGCGATGCCTGGGAATTGAACCAGGCCACACGCGCAGAGTTTGATGTTCCTGCCGGCGCCAGCAGTGCCGCCAAACCCGGAGGCAGCGCCAAGGTCAACCGCACAGTGCTAAAGAACTTTCGCTGGCCTACCGAAATCAGCGCTGAAATGGTTTCGGTGGCGCTGCTCAAGCCTGAGCGCATGGGCACCATTGACCTGTTCAATTACGTCCGTCACCTGGACGCCAATGGGCAGACCGCGCAGCGCTATGAAATAGAGTTCTGGAAAAAAGTCTTTTACCCGCTCAGCTGCCTGGTGATGGTGATTCTGGCGCTGCCTTTTGCCTACCTTCACTTTCGCTCCGGCGGCATCGCCGGCTACGTGTTCGCCGGTGTGATGATCGGCATCAGCTTCTTCCTGCTCAACAACGTGTTCGGCTATATCGGCAACCTGCGAAACTGGCAGCCCTGGCTTGCGGCTGCCACGCCAGGCCTGCTTTATATGGCCGTCTCGCTGGGCGCGTTTGGCTGGCTGGTGCTCAGGCGTTAACGGACGCGACCGTTCATGACGTCCCTGGCCCATACGCCGCGCGGCATCATCCTGCTTGCCCATGGCTCGCGCGACCCGCAGTGGCGCGACCCCATTGAGGCGGTTGCCGCACAAGTCCGTCTCCGCGAGCCCGGTACCCCCGTCAGTTGCGCCTACCTGGAGCTTTGCCCTCCTTCATTGCCTGAAGCTGCTACAAATTTAATAGCTGCTGGCGCATGCCATATAAGGGTTTTTCCGCTTTTCTTTGGTATAGGCAAGCACGCCCGGGAAGACTTGCCGCTGCTGGTCGAACGCGTCAGGTTGGCGCATCCGGGCGTAGAAGTCGAGCTTCTGCCCGCAGCCGGGGAATACCGCGAATTGACCGCACTTATGGCCAGCATTGCCTTGTCATAACCGTGGAGGCATGGCGCATCGGTACGGCAGTTGGGCTCCTCTTTAGCGTAAAACAGGCATAATAAAATCAATAATTAGCCTGAATTCGATATGAACCTTCACCAATTCCGCTTCGTCCAGGAGGCCATCCGGCGCAACCTGAACCTGACAGAGACCGCCAAGGCCCTGCACACCTCGCAGCCCGGCGTATCCAAGGCCATCATCGAGCTGGAGGAGGAACTGGGCGTAGAAATCTTTGCACGGCACGGCAAACGCCTCAAGCGCGTGACCGAACCCGGGGAACACGTCCTCAAAAGCATTGAACTCATCATGCGCGAGGTCGGCAACCTGCGCCGCATTGGCGAGCAGTTTTCTGCCCAGGACAGCGGCACGCTCTCCATTGCCACCACCCATACGCAAGCCCGTTATGTGCTTCCGCAGCCCGTTGCCAAGCTGCGTGAAGCCTTTCCCAAAGTCAATGTCAGCCTGCACCAGGGCTCTCCCGACCAGGTGGCGCGCATGGTGCTCGACGAAGTTGCTGAGATCGGTATAGCCACCGAATCATTGACGCAGTACGAAGACCTGGTGACCCTTCCCTGCTACGAATGGCAGCACATGCTGGTCATTCCTGTCGACCATCCGCTGGCCAAAAAAGACAACATCACACTCGAAG
>NZ_JBFUCA010000687.1:0-1786 GCF_056405475.1 Polaromonas sp. P1_G4 | reverse complement strand
GGCCTCGCGCGGGCAAAAAGTGCGGCTCTGGGTGGACGATGCCTCAGCATTGACATGGATGGCCCCCGGGGGCTGTGAAGGCGTGCAGGTATTTCCGTGGCCCTCCGGTGAACAACCCCTGGACCTGGACGCCGCAAGGCTCGCCGGGCAGCCCTGCGATGTGCTGGTTGAGGCCTTCGGCTGTGAAGTTGCTCCTGTTTTCATAGCGGTTTGCGCTCGCCAGCATTGGGCTGGAGGCCAAAAACCCGTATGGATCAATCTCGAATACCTGTCTGCCGAGGACTACGTGGAGCGCTCCCACGCCATGCCGTCGCCGGTACAAAGCGGTCCGGCCGCCGGCTGGACCAAGTGGTTTTTCTACCCGGGCTTCACGGCTGGTACCGGCGGGCTGCTGCGCGAGTCAGGCCTGCAGGACAGGCAAGCAGGCTTTGACCGCGCAGGCTGGTTGAAAACCTACGGAATCCACTGGGGCGGCGAAACCCTGGTGTCCCTGTTTTGCTATGAGCCCCCCGCGCTCGAAGGCCTGCTGGCGCAATTTTCAGAACATGGCTTGCAGGGCAAACCGGTGCATCTGCTGGTGGCTGCGGGGCGTGCCGCAAATGCCGTTCGCACCCTGCTTGACGATCAAAATCGGCTGCAGCCCAATAAGGACGGGCGCAAGCAGCTATCAATTTCATACCTCCCCCTGCTGACGCAAACCGGCTTTGACCACCTGCTCTGGGCCTCGGACCTGAATTTTGTGCGCGGGGAGGACTCGGTGGTGCGGGCGCTTTGGGCCGGCAAGCCTTTCGTCTGGCACATCTATCCGCAGCATGACGGCGCCCACCTGGCCAAACTGCAGGCCTTCCTGGACATGCTCCAGGCGCCCCCCTCCCTGCGGGCTTTTCACGCCGCCTGGAACGRCAAAACAGCGTCGCCACCCACCGTCGGCGGCCTGGCGTCCTTCCCCATTGACCTGCCGGCCTGGCAAGCAACAGCCCAAGCGACCCGTTCCCGCCTCATGGCCCAAGACGACCTGGGGACACGGCTGCTCGGTTTCGTGACAAAAAAACGTTAAAATCATAGGCTTTGCAGAACAGCCTGAAGGTCGACCAGACTTTGGCGTCCTGCACAACCCGCCGCGGAACCTGCACACCGGTGCAAGCGTTTAGCGGCCTACCTCAGTAAAACTGCTATGAAAATCGCTCAAGAAATCCGCGCCGGCAACGTCATCATGAACGGCAAAGACCCGATGGTGGTGCTCAAGACCGAATACAGCCGCGGCGGGCGCAATTCCGCCACCGTGCGCATGAAGCTCAAAAGCCTGGTCGCCAACTTCAACACCGAAGTCGTGTTCAAGGCCGACGACAAGATCGACCAGATCGTCCTCGACAAAAAGGACTGCACCTATTCCTACTTCGCAGACCCGCTGTATGTCTGCATGGACTCCGAATACAACCAGTACGAAGTCGAAGCGGAAAACATGGGCGATTCGCTCAATTACCTGCAGGACGGCATGGAACTGGAAGTCGTGTTCTACGACGGCAAGGCCATCTCGGTTGAACTGCCCACCAGCGTGCAGCGCGAAATCACCTGGACCGAACCCGCCGTCAAGGGCGACACCTCCGGCAAGGTTCTGAAGCCTGCCAAGATCGCCACCGGCTTTGAAATCGGCGTGCCCATCTTTGTGGCGCAAGGCGACGTGGTCGAAATCGACACCCGCACCGGCGAGTACCGCAAGCGCGTGTAATCCCGCTTCTGCCTCTTTCATCTCCCTCAAAAGGCTCCTTACGGAGCCTTTTTGCTT
>NZ_JBFUCA010000686.1:0-1786 GCF_056405475.1 Polaromonas sp. P1_G4 | reverse complement strand
GGCCCTCGTCGTCGGCGGCGAAGTGTTTATGCGGGCGGTTCGTGAAGGGGGGGCCCGGTTGCTGCCTATTGACAGTGAGCATTCGGCCATTTTCCAGTCGTTGCCCGAAGACCCGGCGGTGTGGCCCCGGCGCATCGAAAAAATCATGCTGACCTCGTCGGGCGGTCCTTTTCGCGCCCGTGATCCAGCAACTTTGCGCGACGTAACGCCCGAGCAGGCCTGCGCGCACCCTAATTTTTCCATGGGCCGCAAGATTTCGGTGGATTCGGCCACGATGATGAACAAGGCTTTGGAGGTGATCGAGGCCAAGTACCTGTTTGGTGTCGTGCCGGAGCAGATCGAGGTGGTGATCCATCCGCAGCAAATCATCCATTCGATGGTGCAGTTCCATGACGCATCGGTGATGGCCCAGCTGGGTACGCCCGATATGCGGGTGCCGATTGCCTATGGCCTGTCCTGGCCGGAGCGGATCGAAAGCGGCACGGCGCGCCTGGACTTCGCCCGCATGGCCGCCATGACATTCGAGGTCCCGGACTTTCAGCGCTTTCCCTGCCTGCCTTTGGCCTGGGAGAGTTTGCGTGCGCCGCCGGGCACTTGCGTGGTGCTGAACGCAGCCAATGAGGTTGCTGTGGCGGCGTTTTTGGACCGGCRCATCCGCTTCGACCATATTCACCATGTAAACCATGCAACTTTGGAGGCCGCGGCAGTCTCTCAGGTGGACGACATAGAAGGCTTGCTGGCGCTGGATGAGCAGGCCCGCCGCGTTGCCACTCAAATCACCCAAGGTCTGGAGTCCTGAGATGCTGACACTGGTTTCTTTCGTTGTGACTCTCGGTATCCTGATTGCCGTGCACGAATACGGCCATTACCGCGTCGCAGTGGCGTGTGGCATCAAGGTCCTGAAATTTTCCATCGGATTCGGCAAACCTATTTACACCTGGAAGCTCAAAAACAAGTCGACAGAGTTTTCCATCGGCATGCTGCCCCTGGGCGGCTACGTCAAGATGCTGGATGAGCGCGAGGCCCCGGTGGATCTATCCGAGCGTCATCTGGCTTTTAATACCCAGCCGCTGAAATCGCGGGTTGCCGTGGTGGCCGCCGGCCCGGCCGCCAATTTGCTGCTGGCCATAGTGCTGTATGCCGTGGTCAACTGGACTGGCTTGCAGGAGCCCAAAGCCATTTTGGCCAGCCCGGTAGCAGGATCGCTTGCCGAAAAGGCTGGCCTGGGTGGCGGGGAAATGGTTCAGCAGGCGGCTTTTGAAGGCGGCGACCTGGAGGTCGTTCATTCTTTTGAAGACTTGCGCTGGAGGCTCACTCAAGGTGCACTGGATGGTCGCGACCTCACCTTGGTGCTTGGCAGCGATGGCGCAGCGTCAGGGCAGACTGTGCGGTTGCTGCTCAGTACGCTGGGTGCACCCGAAGCAGATGCCGATCTGTTCAGGAAAATTGGCATTCTYGGCCCCTGGACCCGTCCGGTGATTGGCACTGTCATGCCCGGGGGCGCCGCAGAAAAATCCGGCCTGCGTGCCGATGATCTCGTGCTTCGCATTGGCGAGACAGCGATTGTGGATGGGCAACAGCTGCGCGAGGTGATACGTACCTCTGCCCGCTCGACCGGAACGGGTGCTGCCGTTGTCCCGCAGACATGGCAAATCAGCCGTGCTGGCGCATCCCTGGCGCTGCAAGTGACGTCTGAACTCAAGGCAGTGAACGGGGTGATGGTGCCCCGGATTGAGGCCTATGTGGGAGCCCCTCCCGAGTTTGTCACGGTGCGTTACGGCCCTGT
>NZ_JBFUCA010000685.1:0-1794 GCF_056405475.1 Polaromonas sp. P1_G4 | reverse complement strand
GCCCTTGGGGCCATAGGTCTTGTGCGAGGTCAGGCTCATCAGGTCGACCGGCAAGGTCGCCAGGTCGATATCAACACGGCCGGTAGCTTGCGCGGCATCGACATGGAAGATGATGCCTTTTTCACGGCACAGCGCACCAATGGCCGGGATGTCCTGAATTACGCCGATTTCGTTGTTGACGAACATGACGCTAACCAGAATCGTGTCGGGGCGGATAGCGGCCTTGAACGCCTCCAGGTCGAGCAGGCCGTCGGCTTGCACGTCCATGTAAGTCACTTCAAAACCCTGGCGTTCCAGTTCGCGGCAGGTGTCCAGCACGGCCTTGTGCTCGGTCTTGACCGTGATGATGTGCTTGCCCTTGGTCTTGTAGAAATGGGCCGCACCCTTCAGAGCCAAATTGTTGGACTCGGTTGCGCCGCTGGTCCAGACGATTTCACGCGGGTCGGCACCAATCAGGTCGGCGATCTGCTCACGCGCTTTCTCGACGGCGGCTTCTGCTTCCCAGCCCCAGGCATGGCTGCGCGAAGCGGGGTTGCCGAAATGCTCGCGCAACCAGGGAATCATGGCGTCCACTACCCGCGGGTCGCAGGGATTCGTGGCGCTGTAGTCCATGTAGATGGGAAAGTGAGGGGTGTCCATGTGGCTAGCTCTTTAAATTCACAGGCTGGCTGGCAGCGCGATCAATGAAGTCAATGCAATCGGGTCACAAAGGGATGAAGCCGGGCAGACGCCCGGCATCGCTCCATCAGGATTTGGAAAATGCATTGCCCAGTGCGAAGACCGAGTTCGGCGCATTCACGCGGATCGGCTTGACAACCGGCGCTGTGAAAATGGCTTTTTTGACCTGCGGGGTATTCTCGATCACCACGCCCTTGGCGAGCTGGTCTTCCACCAGTTTTTGCAGGGTCACGGAGTCCAGGAACTCCACCATGCGGCTGTTCAGTGAAGCCCACAGCTCGTGCGTCATGCAGCGGCCGCCTTCGCCCAGGCAGTTTTCCTTGCCGCCACACTGGGTGGCGTCGATCGGCTCGTCCACCGACACGATGATGTCAGCCACGGTGATCTCGGAAGCCTTGCGGCCCAGCGTATAACCGCCGCCGGGGCCACGGGTGGATTCCACCAGTTCGTGACGGCGCAGTTTGCCGAACAGCTGTTCGAGGTAGGAAAGGGAAATCTGCTGGCGCTGGCTGATAGCGGCCAACGTGACCGGGCCGTTGTTCTGACGCAATCCCAAATCAATCATCGCGGTGACCGCAAAGCGGCCTTTGGTCGTGAGGCGCATAACAAGCTCCTTTAAATGGCTTGACTGTCGTTTTCACCCTGAAAGCTTGTGGCTTACAGGGAACKCTTCCTCCAGCCGCCCAGGTCAGTCAACCGGTATCGCGGGGGCTTTTGTTGTTCTGGTATTGTTCTTGACTGTTTTCGTCAAGTATAACACAAGCAGGGTTTTTCCCGCTGAGACGGCCCCAAACATGGGGACTAACCCGTAGGCAGAGCCATTTAATGCACCGTTTCGGTGCATTAAATGAACCCAGGGGGCTGGTGGATCTAGGCGCGGGCTTGGCCTGCAGAGGTCAGCGGCACGACATTATCGGTGCCAGGCGCACCAAAAGCCTGTTCCTTGAGGATGTGCAGCTGGTCCCGGACCCGGGCGGCCTTTTCGAATTCGAGGTTCTTGGCGTGTTCGATCATCTGCTTTTCCAGGCGCTTGATTTCGCGGGCAATATCCTTCTCGCTCATGTCTTCCACCAACGCCTTCTGCATCTCGATTTTTTCGGCTTCCTTGCCGGATTT
>NZ_JBFUCA010000684.1:0-1802 GCF_056405475.1 Polaromonas sp. P1_G4 | reverse complement strand
CTGCTTGTACTGCTCGGGGTCGGTGATCTTCATGTCGACAATGATGTAGGCGAATGTCATGGCTTGTGTAGGCTTGCGGGATGGATCGCTGGCTCAGGCGCTGAAGTTGTTTTCGAGGAAGCCGTTTTTCTTGGTGACACGATCCAGCTCGAGCAGTGTTTCCAGCAGCGCCTTCATGTGCTTGAGCGGTACGGCATTGGGGCCGTCGCACAAGGCCTTGGCCGGGTCTGGATGGGTTTCCATGAACAGGCCAGAGACGCCGACGGCCACTGCGGCACGCGCCAGCACCGGCACCATCTCGCGTACGCCGCCGCTGCTGGTGCCCTGGCCGCCGGGCAGCTGCACCGAGTGGGTCGCGTCAAATACGACCGGCGCGTTGGTCTCCCGCATGATGGCCAGGCTGCGCATGTCGCTGACCAGATTGTTGTAGCCAAAGCTGGCGCCGCGTTCGCAGGCCATGAAGTTGTCTTCCGGCAGACCGGCTGCCTTGACGGCCGCGCGCGCCTTGGTGATGACGTTCTTCATGTCGCCCGGGGCCATGAATTGGCCCTTCTTGATATTGACCGGCAGGCCGGACAGTGCGACGGCGTGGATGAAGTCGGTCTGGCGGCACAGCAGGGCCGGTGTTTGCAGCACATCGACGACTTTGGCGACCTGGGCGATCTGGTCTTCGGAATGGATGTCGGTCAGCACCGGCACGCGAATTTCCTTTTTGACCTTGGCCAGAATCTCCAGTCCTTTTTCCGTGCCCAGTCCACGAAAGGCCGTCTCGCTGGTGCGATTGGCCTTGTCGAAACTGCTTTTGAAGATGAAGGGAATGCCCAGCGAGGAAGTAATTTCCTTGAGCGTGCCGGCAGTGTCCATCTGCAACTGCTCGGACTCCACCACGCAGGGGCCGGCGATGAGGAAAAAAGGTTGGTTCAGACCAATGTCGAATCCGCAGAGTTTCATGGTCAGGCTACCGCCTTGAGAGGCTTGGCGGCCGCTTTCGGGTCCTGGCCTGCCGTGGTGCGCTGTTGGAGTACGGCCGCGATATAGGCATTGAACAGCGGGTGGCCATCCCAGGGCGTGGACTTGAACTCGGGGTGGAACTGCACGCCGACAAACCAGGGGTGGACGTCTTGCGGCAATTCGACGATCTCGGTGAGTTGCTCGCGCTGCGTCAGCGCGGAAATGACCAGGCCCGACGCACGCAGGGCATCAAGGTAGTTGACGTTGGCTTCATAGCGGTGGCGATGGCGCTCCGTCACCACGTCACCATAAATCTTGTGGGCCAGTGTGCCGGCTGCGACGTCCGAGCTTTGCGCACCCAGGCGCATCGTGCCGCCCAGGTCGGATTTGGCATTGCGTGTCTTGATGGTGCCGTCGGCGTCTTTCCACTCGGTGATGAGCGCGATCACCGGGTGCGGGGTAGCGGGGTCGAACTCGGTGCTGTTGGCGTCCTTGAGTCCTGCCACGTGGCGCGCGAATTCGATGGTCGCTACCTGCATGCCCAGGCAGATACCGAGATAGGGCATCTTGTGCTCACGGGCAAAACGGGCCGCGCAAATCTTGCCTTCAACGCCGCGAACGCCGAAGCCGCCGGGCACCAGAATTCCGTCAAAGCGTGCCAGGCGCGAGACATTGTCCTGCGTGATGGTTTCGGAGTCGACATATTCGATGACCACCTTGGCGTGGTTTTTCATGCCGGCGTGGCGCAGGGCTTCGTTGAGAGACTTGTAGCTGTCGGAGAGGTCCACATATTTGCCGACCATGGCGATGTGAACTTCGGTCTGGGGGTGCTCGGTCTCATAGACCAGGTC
>NZ_JBFUCA010000683.1:0-1802 GCF_056405475.1 Polaromonas sp. P1_G4 | reverse complement strand
GGGTTCGCCCACAATGCAGCCCGCAGGCTTGTAACCCTGCTCCACCATGTCGGCAATCAGGCGGCGCACGCCGATGCAGCCGACTTCCTCGTCGTAGCTGAAGGCCAGGTGAACCGGGCGCTTGAGTTTGCGCTTGAGCAGCTCGGGCACCATCATCAGCGCGGTGGCGCCATAGCTTTTCATATCGGTCACGCCGCGGCCATAGAGCTTGCCGCCAATGACTTGCGCTGCGAACGGGTCGGTGTCCCAGGGCTGGCCGTCCACCGGCACCACGTCGGTATGGCCCGACAGCACGATGCCGCCCACCTTGGTTTCGCCGTTTTCGGCAGGCAGGGTGGCCCACAGGTTGGCTTTCTTGCCGCTGTCGTCATAAGTGCGCCGGCATTCAATGCCCAGTGCCTCAAGCCGTGCCTGCGTCCAGTCAAGAAGGGGCAGGTTGCTGTCGCGCGAGACGGAGGCAAAAGACACCCATTTTTCTATCAGCGGCAGGGCGGCGAGGTCGGCGGCCTGCACGGACTGGCGGGTGGCGGCGGGGAGAGGGGCGTTCATGGTGGGGCCTTTTGGGGAGGGCGGAAATTGGTATGACAGCATACTATTTTGCGAAGGCCTTCGCCGTCCTCAAAGGCCATTGGCGGGCTGCGCGCATTCCGGCCGCAATCCGGCGAGAATGCAGGGCGCCGCGTGCAGGGCGCGGCAGGCTATCTCCATTCCTTTACCGAAAGCATTTCATGACCAGCAGCATCTACACCACGTCCATCCCCGTTTTCAAGCAGATGCTGGGTGGCCTCAAGGGCGTCCTGGCCAAGGCCGAAGCCCACGCTTCCGCCAAAAACATCGACCCGAATGCCTTGCTGCAGGCCCGTCTTTTCCCTGACATGTTCCCCTTGCTGCGTCAGGTGCAAGTGGCCAGCGATTTCGCCAAGAGCGTGTCGGCCCGGCTGGCCGGTGTGGAAGTGCCGAAGATCGAAGACAAGGAAACGACGTTTGCCGAACTGCAGGCGCGTATTGACACCATCCTTGCCTTCGTTGAAGGCCTGGACGTGGCGAAATTTGATGGGGCCGCCACGCGGGAGATCGTCACGCAAGCCGGCACGCCCAAGGAAAAGCGCTTTACCGGCCAGTCCTACTTGCTGAATTACGGCCTGCCGCATTTCTTTTTTCACACCACCACGGCATACGCCATCCTCCGCCACAACGGCGTGGAAGTCGGCAAAAAAGATTACATCGGCTCGTATTGAGCCTGTCGCCGGCACCCGGGATGGGTGCCTGCTGCCTGGCCCTGGTGGCGCCTGGTGGTGCGCCTAGTGCGCCGGGCTTTGTGCCAGCGCGGGCGCTCCGGGCGCAGCCGGTTCCACGGGCGCGCGTGGCGCATAGCCGCTGCGCGGCCGGGTGGGGCTTTGCATCCAGATGGTGGGGTCGGGCATTTCCTGATGGGGGCAGCTGTCGCCGCCGTCAAGCTGCCATGAAATGCCGTGGAGCCAGTCACTGGCGCGCGGCTCAAAACGCATGATGTCCGCCATCAATACTTTCTGGAAAGCCGCCGCGTAGGTCAGCAGGCGCAGGTCCCACTGCTTCATGATGATGCGCAGGTACATGCCTTCGCCGCGTGTGGGGTTGGCGGTCAGCAACATCTGGCAGTCCAGCCAGTTCGACGGAATGCCCGCCCGCCGGGCGGTGTCCCGCAACAGCACCTGAATGAGCTGCTGCCGCACGCCGATGGTGGAGTGTTCGTCGCCGGGGACAGAGACTTCCGATTCGGGGTGGGTGGCGCTTGAGGCCGTTTTTGGCTGGCTTTTCAGTCC
>NZ_JBFUCA010000682.1:0-1808 GCF_056405475.1 Polaromonas sp. P1_G4 | reverse complement strand
ACTGGCAAAAAAAGCCGCTTCTCATCCGCCAGGCGCTGCCGGGGCTGCAGCCTGTGCTCAGCCGCGCAGCACTGTTCAGGCTCGCGTCGCGTGAGCAAGTCGAGTCCCGGCTGATTGTCCAGCAGCCCAAGGGATGGCGGATGAAACAGGGGCCTTTTGCCGCGCGAAGCCTCCCGCCGCTGAGCCAGAAAGCCTGGACCTTGCTGGTGCAGGGGGTGGATCTGCATGACGCCGGCGCGCATGCGCTTTTGCAGAAGTTCCGTTTTGTGCCTGATGCCCGGCTCGACGACCTGATGATTTCGTTTGCTACGCCCGGCGGCGGCGTTGGGCCGCACTTTGACAGCTATGACGTGTTCCTGTTGCAGGCCAGCGGCCGGCGGAGATGGAAGATCGGGCGGCAGAATGACCTGACGCTGCAGGAAGATGTGCCGCTGAAAATCCTACGGAATTTTGTTCCTGAGGAAGAGTTTGTACTGGAGGCGGGCGACATGCTCTACCTGCCTCCGCGCTATGCCCACGACGGCATTGCCGAGGCGTCGCTGCAGGCCGATGGAAAACCTGCAGATTGCATGACATATTCCATCGGATTCAGGTCGCCTGCACAGGGAGAACTGGCCGCGGAACTGCTGCATCGCCTGGCCGAGTTCACTGAGGACGAGCGCCATGAGGGCGATGAATCTGCCGCGGAAGAAATCGGCCGCAAGGCACGGCCCCGCCTGTACCGCGATGCGGGGCAGGCCGCAACCGCAACACCGGCTGCCATGCCGTCAGAGCTTAYGGCCTTCGCCGGCCAGGCCGTTCTGGACGCGTTGAAAGATCCCCTGGCCGTGGCTTGCGCCCTGGGTGAATACATGACCGAACCCAAGCCCTCGGTATGGTTCGATGAGGTGGAGTGCGAGTGGAACGCCGATGCGGCGCGGCAGGGGAGTGCCGGCGTGCATCTCGACACACGCACGCGGATGATGTATGACAGCGACCATGTGTTTATCAATGGCGAGAGCTATCGCGCCAAAGGTGCCGATGCTGCCCTGATGCACCGCCTGGCCGACCAGCGCAGCCTGGCCCCCCGGGAGCTGCGCAAGGCTGGCGCATCGGCCATCGCGCTGCTGGGCGACTGGCACGACGCGGGCTGGCTGCGGCAGACGCTGCCTGCGGAAGACGACTGACCTGCTTGCCAAACAGCCTGGAGACGTTTTATGGATACGGAAAAAACCAGTTCTGCCCTGCCGCCTGCCTTGCTGGAAGGCCGGTTTACTGGCCGCAGCGATTTCACGGAGTTGATCAGGCAGTCGCTTTCAGCGGCAGCCGCACAGGGTTGGCGCGAAATCATTGTGTGCGATCCCGATTTCGAAGACTGGCCCCTGGGAGAACGTGCAGTCGTTCAGGCGCTGAATGATTGGTCCATGACGGGCCGGAAATTCACGATGCTGGCCAAAAACTACGATGAAGTGGTCAGGCGGCACGCCCGGTTCGTCACCTGGCGGCGTACCTGGGCGCACATTGTGGAATGCCGCGCCAATACGTCGGGCGCGGCGGACGATATGCCCAGCGCCTTGCTCGGCCCCGGCTGGGTCTTTGAGCGGCTGGATGTGCAGCGCTGCACTGGCATTGCCGGCTCTGAGGTTGCCAGGCGGGTGGCGTTGAGGGAGCGGATCAATGAGCGTTTGCTGAAAAGTTCGCCGTCGTTCCCCGCCACCACGCTGGGGCTTTAAGGCGGGCATTTGTGCGTCTGAGGGCGCTAAGGGCCTGTAAAGGCTGGCTTAGGGTTTTCCGGCTTGCGTTCCCATTTGTAATATCCGGCATATAAT
>NZ_JBFUCA010000681.1:0-1811 GCF_056405475.1 Polaromonas sp. P1_G4 | reverse complement strand
AGCGACGCCTACGCCCACATTGCCCACCGCACGACGGAACGGGTTGAAATCGACCACCTGGAAGGCCGTATCACCGTGGGCCTGGTCACGCCGTACCCGCCGGGCATCCCGCTGTTGATCCCGGGCGAGGTGTTCAACCGGAAAATTGTGGACTATCTGAAGTTCTCGCGCGAGTTCAACGCCCAGTRCCCGGGCTTTGAAACAGACATCCACGGCCTTGTGGAACAGGTGGATGCCAAGGGCAAGACGCGCTACTACGCGGACTGCGTCAAACGCTAGGCAGGAATAAACAGGTACTTTCGTTTGCTATAGTCCTTCCCATATTATTGGGAGGGGAGCATGTTCAAGACGATTCTCTTCGGAGTCCTCGGTGTCATCGTCGGTGCAGTATTCCTGCGCGCGCAGGCCAGCGGGGACAGCGAGTTGCGGCTGCTCATGGCCAGCGGCAAGACGGCGGTGGTCGAGCCGATCAAGGAATACAAAAGTTTTTCCCGCAGTGGCCAGACCATCTACACGGCGGAACTCAAATTCCGCACCGACACTGGGCAAGCCATGACGATCAAGCGCTCGTTCCCCGAGGCCGTGCTGAAGGACTTCGAGGCAGGGCGGCCGGTGAACATCTACTACATGCCGGGTAACCCGAGCCAGGTGGGATTCGCGCAGGAAGCCGGCGGATCATCCTTCCTCAAGTGGGTGGGCTGGTTCTTCGTCATCGCCAGCCTGGGCTACACGGGCCTCGGCCTGCTGGCGAGCCAGAAAAAATAAAGCCGCCTCCCCGGAGCGGTTGCTATATTTTTTGTAGCTGGGGGTGCATGACTAGTGGGCGCCACAGGCCATTTCCCCCGTCAGGTGCGGTGGGCGCAAGGCCAACTCACGTTGGTCTCCGGCGGTGCGCCGATTGGCGGGCCCACCTTTAAAGCAGCTGGTCTTCCCGTACCCGCATGAAGCTGGCAAACCGGGGCAGGCCACCGTCATTGAGTCCGCGAAAGCGGTAGGTGACGGTGCTGCCGACGGGCGKCGGATTCTGGCGCTGCTCATCGTTGAGCCCGGTGCCCAGCTTGAAGCGCCGCGCTGGTTTGCCGTCGGCACCGGGCATTTCCACCAGCAGCGCGCCCAGCATGCCGGCGTACTTCCCCCTGCCGGGAACATGCGCCACCACGCGGGCTTCGGTGTCTTCGTGGGTCTTGACCTTGAGCAGGTCGTCGTTGCGTGCGCCTTTGTAGAAAGACGCGCCGCGGTGCAGCATCAGGCCTTCGCCGCCGCGCTTCACGGTGGTGGCCAGTAACGCCTGCAAGGCGGTGTGGCTTGCGACCTTCGATTGCGCCACGGCCTGCACCCAGGGCTGGTCGATGCGGCTCACCACGCCATTGAGGGCCGGGATCCGCTCGCTGAACGGGCCGCCTTGCGCGGGCAAATCAAACACCATGAAGCGCATGGCCCGCCAGGCAGCGTCGTCCGGGGTTTGCTGGCGCACGGTAGACACCGCCCTGGCAAACTGGCCACGGCCCGCCCACAGCTCGCCGTCCAGGGGTGTTTTGGGCCAGCCTGCGGTAAACCAGGCCGGCGCGGCGATGCGTTCCCCCCCGCGCGTGAGCAGCTGTTCTCCGTCCCAGTAGCCGCGCACGCCGTCGAATTTTTCACTGACCCAATAAYCCTGAAGGGGGACGCCGGGTTGGTACACCTTGGCGAGCATCAGCGGCGGCGCTTGCGCAGCTGCGGATGCCGAAAGCACCGGAAGCGCTGGTGCCAGCAAGCCGGCGAGTGCCAGCAGCCAGTGAAGCGTTTTGAGGCGAAAAAAGACCGTGTTGGCC
>NZ_JBFUCA010000680.1:0-1817 GCF_056405475.1 Polaromonas sp. P1_G4 | reverse complement strand
CGGGGGCATTCTTGGGTTTATGGCGAATTTCCCGAGAGGGTTTTTTGCTTCGATCTTTTGTGCCCGTTGTCACCGTCATCACAGTCCTGCTCTTTATTCTCGTGTCGAAGGAATATCCTGCATTTGAAGAAGATTGGCAGGCAATGCGCTTCGAAGAGCGGCGCATCGGTATTGATACAAAACACGTACCTCCGCGTGCATTTTTGCTAGACCAGCTCGAAGCGCTGCTTCTGTTCACCCGTACCGAGGCCAGCCCAAATATGACGGCAGAGCAACTTCACTGGATGCGTTTGGTATCCACGCGATACCCCTACTCTTCCGCTCTTTTTCGCTATGCCACCGCGGCTGGTCTGAATGGCGCAGACAGCGATGCTGTTCAAGCTCTGCGTCTCCTCTGCAGTTTGCATGAGCCGCGGAAGTGTGCAGAGGCCAGGGAGGCGTGGGCGGAACTGTCCAGAAAAAAGTGGCCACAACTGTCCAAAATCCCGTTTCCCGGCATGCCAGCCAGTAGCAATACAGCGTTAACCCGGAAATAGAGTGGACGCCTCTCTACAGCTGGCCGGTCGGCGGAGCTGCGCGAGCCGTAAGCCCATACACTTGCTGCATCGCTAAGCACCGGTTTATTGTTGATATCTCCGCGCGGTGTACATGCAATCCAAAGAATGAAATTTTCTGCTGATACCTGGGCGGTGCCGGTCACCTTGCTTGTCTTGTTGCCTTGGCTGAATCCATTCGCCTTCGGCCCATCGCCCAATGTTGTTCCGTTATTGATAAGTCTCGCCGCCGTCGTTGGCCTGATTCTTCTCCAAGCCATCTTGCCGAGTATCGACAAAGCGGCAAGCGGCGCCCCGTTCAGCCGATACTGGGTCACCCCGGTTTCCTGGGCATGGATTTTGGCGGGAACGATCAGCAGTATTTTTGCGTTGTTGCAATATTCCGGTCATGCGAATGCTCTCACTCCCTGGGTGGCCAAGGCAGGCTTGGGTGAGGCCTTCGCAAATCTGCGCCAGCGCAATCAATTTGCCACCCTTATCAACATTGCCTTGGCTGCGGTGATCTGGTGTGCGGTGAAGGACTCTAAGCGTTCGACTGTGAGGGCGGGCGGTGGGCGGGCATTTGCATTCGTGGCGTGTGCTTGTGTGCTCGCGCTGGGTAATGCTGCTTCCTCCTCCCGTACGGGTATGGTGCAGTTGATTTTTGTCGCCGGATTGTGGTGGTATTGGGGGGCATCACGTCTGTCTTCTGCTCGCCGGCTGTTATGGGTATCGGCCGTTGTCTATGCACTCGGCACACTCCTCCTGCCATGGCTTTCTGGATTGGATCCGTCGCTGTATGGTGCCGCAGCCCGGTTTCTGGCTGGCGATGAACTCTGCGTTAGCCGCTTGACGCTCTGGTCAAATGTGTTGAGCCTTATTGCCCAAAAGCCATGGCTTGGCTGGGGCTGGGGTGAGCTGGATTACGCACATTACATTACCCTCTACAGTGGTCCGCGGTTCTGCCAAATACTCGACAACGCCCACAATTTGCCCTTGCAACTTGCCGTAGAGCTAGGGCTGCCTGCTTCGCTATTTGCCTGTGGCGCGTTTCTATACTGGGTGTTTCGGCGTGCGCCATGGCGCGAGACTCAACCGACGCGTCAGCTCGCATGGACAGTCCTTCTAGTGATTCTGCTCCACAGCATGCTCGAATATCCACTATGGTATGGCCCATTTCAGATGGCCTTCTGCCTTTGCATCGCAATGCTCTGGAGGCGGGAGAATGCGGTCCCGATTGTGACGAACCCGTCGAAATCACTGTTAATTGACCGTATATCAGCC
>NZ_JBFUCA010000679.1:0-1825 GCF_056405475.1 Polaromonas sp. P1_G4 | reverse complement strand
CACCAGTGGGGGCCGAGGGTCCGGCTTTGCCGGCCCCAGGCGCCGCCCCCTCGAGGGGGGAACAGACTACACGCAGTGAGTCTGGAAGGGGGTGAGCTTAATGTGAGGCGGCAGCGAAGCTGGCGCCGGGCTTGACGCTCCGCAACAAGGTCAGCATGTCGGTCTCGATGCGCTCCAGTGCCTTTTGGGTGTGGCCCTCAAAGCGCAGCACCAGCACCGGCGTGGTGTTGGATGCACGGATCAATCCAAAGCCGTCGGGCCAGTCAACGCGCACGCCATCAATCGTCGAGATCCTGGCAGGCGCCGCGAATTTCGCGGATTTGATCAAGGCCTCCACCACCGTGTGCGGCTCGCCTTCCTTGCAGGCCACGTTCAGTTCGGGCGTGCTGAAGCTGGTAGGCAGGGCATTGAGCACGATGCCGGCGTCGGGCACGCGGCTCAGGATTTCCAGCAAGCGCGCGCCGGCGTAAGTGCCGTCGTCAAAGCCGTACCAGCGCTCCTTGAAGAAGATATGGCCGCTCATTTCGCCGCCCAGCGGCGAATCGACTTCTTTCATCTTCGCCTTGATGAGTGAGTGGCCGGTCTTGTACATCAACGGCACACCACCAGCGGCCTCGATCTCGGGCGCCAGGCGCTGCGAGCATTTCACGTCGAACAAGATGGTGCCGCCCGGCACGCGTGAGAGCACGTCGCGGGCAAACAGCATCATCTGCCGGTCGGGGTAAATGTTCTGGCCGTCTTTGGTGACGATGCCGAGGCGGTCGCCGTCGCCGTCAAAGGCCAGGCCCAGTTCGGCCTTGCCGCTTTGCAGGGCCTTGATCAAATCCTGCAGATTTTCGGGCTTGCTGGGGTCGGGGTGGTGGTTGGGGAAATTGCCGTCCACTTCACTGAAGAGTTCGGTCACCTCGCAGCCGAGCGCGCGAAAGATCGCAGGCGCCGAAGCGCCGGCTATGCCGTTGCCAGAGTCGATAACGATTTTGAGCGGACGCTCGAGCTTGATGCCGGACACGATGCGGTCGCGGTAGGCCGTTTCAACATCGACCTGGCGAATGGCGCCGGCCTGGGACGGCAACACCCATGTCTCGCCTTCCATCGCGCGGCGCAGCGCCTGGATTTCTTCGCCATAAATGGCGCGGCCTGCCAGCACCATCTTGAAGCCGTTGTAGTCCTTGGGGTTGTGACTGCCTGTGACCTGGATACCGGAAGCCGTGAGGGTGCTGGCCGCAAAGTACAGCATGGGGGTGGTCACCATGCCGACGTCGATCACTTCCATCCCCACCGCGGCCAGGCCGCGCATCAGCGCTGCACTGAGCGATGGCCCGCTGAGGCGCCCGTCACGGCCTACCGCCACGGATTTCTCACCTTCGGCCAGCGCCGCCATGCCAAAAGCCTTGCCCAGCGCCTCGGCCATTTCCTCATGGATGGTGGAGGGCACGACACCGCGGATGTCGTAGGCCTTGAAGATGGACGGGTTGATTTGCATCGGCGAGATCCTTCAATTTGATGGGTTTGATTGTAGGGGGCGGTCCTTTCGCGAACTGTAGGCCGCCACCGTTTCCAGGGGGCCCGTTCAGACTATGGAAAGCTTCGCCAAAGTGGTATCTAACCGGTCTCCAACGAGGCAAAAAACAGCTAGCCTGGACAGGAATTTTGAAGGCTTTTTCGACCAAAGGGACATGTCCGAAAACGGCTAGTCAACAGCCTGCTGCGGCGTATCATTTCCCTCATGAACCGCGAAACCACCCCTCTTGCCGACAACGACTGCTACCTTGCCCTGAAGGCGCGGGACGCCCGGTTTGACGGCAGCTTTTTCACCGGTGTGACC
>NZ_JBFUCA010000678.1:0-1829 GCF_056405475.1 Polaromonas sp. P1_G4 | reverse complement strand
CCTTTGTGGGCTACAACGTGTGGCTTTACAAGTGGCTGGCCTTCACGATCTCCACCGCGGTGGCGGGCCTGGCCGGTGCGCTGTTCGCCATGGCGCAGCAGTCGGCCTACCCCAACGTCATGAGCCTGCACAACTCGGGATTCGTCGTGATGATGGTGCTGATAGGCGGCGGCCTCGTAAGTTTTTGGGGCCCCATCATCGGCGCCACTTTCTTTATTCTGGCGCGTGACCTGCTGGGCGCCTACACCGAGACCTGGCTGCTCTGGTATGGCCTCGTCTTCATGGCGATGGTGCTGTTCAAGCCCGAAGGCATTGCCGGCGCGTGGCAAGCCTGGAAGGCACGGCCGCGGCGCACTGTGGTGGCCAAACCCGTGACAACCCCCGCCGGAGGTGCACTGTGAAGCTCTTCGAGGCCAGCGGCCTGTCCAAACGCTTTGGTGCCCAGGTGGTGCTGCAAGACATCACGCTCAGCTTCAGGGAAGGTGAGCTCAACGGCATCATGGGCCCCAACGGCGCGGGCAAAACCACCTGCTTCAATGTGCTGACGGGCCGCTACAAGCCCGACCGCGGCCGTGTGACCTTTGCCGGCGAGGACATCACCGGCCTCTCGCCGCGGGAGATTGCCCGCAAGGGCGTGTCGCGTTCCTTCCAGATCATGAATTTGTTCGACAGCTACACCGCGCTCGACAACGTGCTGGTGGCCACGCCGCATGTGCGCAGGCAGGGCTTCAACCCCTGGCGCGATCTGGGCGCCGACAGCACGGCCCAGCAACTGGCCGCGGCCATCCTCGAGCGCGTCGGCCTCAAGGGCAAGGAGCACGTGCTGGCCAGCAGCCTGTCTTACGGCGAGCGCCGCGCGCTGGAGATCGGTGTAGCACTCGCAGCCGAGCCACGCATGCTCTTCCTCGACGAACCCACCGCCGGCCTGGGTGCCGAAGGCACGGCGCGCCTGATGGAGCTGGTGAAAGAACTCAAGCGCCAGCTCACGATTGTGATCATCGAACACGACATGAATTTCCTCTTCAAGCTCGCCGACCAGATCTCCGTCATCCACTGGGGCCAGGTCATCAGCCATGGCACGCCTGACCAGTTGCGTGAAAACGAATGGGTGCGGCGGTCCAACCTGGGGGCGCTGGCATGAGCGCGGTCCTGAAGTCCGTCATCAAAACCGTGTCGCCGCAGGCCGACATGCTGGCGGTGAACCGCATAGACACCTACTACGGCGAAACGCAGGTGCTGTTCGACATATCGCTGAAAGTCGGCGCCGGCGAAGTGGTGGCACTGCTGGGCCCCAACGGCGCGGGCAAGACCACGCTGCTTCGCTCCGTGCTCGGCCTCACGCCGCCACGCAAGGGCAGCATTGCCTTCGACGCGTGCGACATCACCCGTATGCCCACGCACGAGATCGCCAAGGCCGGCATGGGCTGGGTGCCGGACGACCGCCGCATCTTCCCGACGCTGACGGTAGCGCGCAACCTGGCTATCGCCCGCAAGACCACGCGCTTTCGCCCCTGGCAGGAGAAGGAATGTTTTGAAATCTTCAGCGCGCTCGAATACCTGATGCACCGCGAGTGCGAAAACCTCTCGGGCGGCGAAATGCAGATGGTCGCAATCTCGCGCGCGCTGCTGGGCTCGCCCGGCCTGGTGCTGTTCGACGAACCCAGCCAGGGCCTGGCGCCCAAGGTGGTGCAGGACGTGATGAAAACCATCAGCCGGCTCAAGGCCGAAGGCATCGCGGTGCTGGTGGTCGAGCAAAACGTGCAGAGCGCACTACAGGTGGCCGACCGCGCCTATGTGATGAACCAGGGCGTGATCGTCCACGAGGGCCC
>NZ_JBFUCA010000677.1:0-1836 GCF_056405475.1 Polaromonas sp. P1_G4 | reverse complement strand
GCCGGGCGGCGCTCATCACAAGATGAGCGGCGATATGCAATAAAGGCTGTTTGGTATTAGCCGCGCCCACACATCGGCGCGCCGGCCGACAATATTGATTGACCACTGCCCACTCCCTCTTTTGCTATTTGAGAGCAAGTGTCAGCCGGTGGTGTGAACCCTGTCAATCGCGTTTCGCAAAACTACCTTGTTCAATAAATCGCGATGCTCATTCAATCCAGATGAGGTTCAGCAACTTCGAGCGGCATCATTAACCCAAACATTCTCATTTGAAACCGATGCTGATGTGTGAATGACTATGCATGTGCACCGAAGGAGTTAACCGGCATGTGTGCGTTTGGAATAATTAGCACCTCTTCAAATAGAGGAGGCGGTGTCGTTTTGACGCACATGATGCGAAACACGAGTCCTGAATTTCGCTGAAGCTTGACCCGAGGGGGTGCGGACAAAAACTTGGACTGGTACGCCAGCATGTTCAACCAGATCGAAGTCTTTCAGGTGAGCGATGGGCATGCCCTGCTCAACACCCAGGTCAACAATCTGGTGCAGGCCATGGCATCGTTCAGCCCGCCAGCAGCGGGTGAGACCACCCTGCCTGCCAGCTACCAGAGCAGTCTGGCGCCGGTGATTGCTGCCAACTGGCAGTAAATGGCGTTGAAGCATATTGCTCGCTGAAATCGCCCGACGGCTTCCGCCCGGTTGCCGTCGGCCGTGATATCCAGCGAGTCCTGGCGCTATTATTTTTGTAGCTGCTTGCGCTCGTCCCTATTGGCTTGTGACCATATTTCTCATGAGGAATTGGTTGTCAACGGCTGGCTGCCTGGTAAGCCGGGAGCGCTCATTGGGAAGTTTCTCAGAACATGCAAATCCTGGTCGGCGCGACAGCAGGCGAATCCAACTATCGGCCAATCCTCCTGGAAATCGCATACATTCGCGAGGATCGTGAACATCCTTCTCGTGGAGACAGACGTCACAGCCCTTTCTTGGCTGAAGGCGACAGTTGGGGGTCAAACCTCAGCGCAATTCAACAACTTTCAGCTAATTAAAAAAACTACATGAAAATAATTGCCCTTCTATTTGGAACCGCTGGGTTTTTTCTTTTCGTGTACTTGGTCTACTTATTTAGTAAGCACAAAGCTTATTTCTCCGGGGAGACTGAATATCGGAAAGCATTCTCTCGTTTAAGGGAACACTTCCCCCAAGATGCCTTCGTAATGAAGTGGGGTCTTGTTTTTTTCTTTGCCGTTGAAGCGATTRGTGGTCTGATTGCAATGATCTCTAAATATTGAAGACTAATTAGAAATCGCAATAGATCATCTCGACCATTCACATCTAAAAATTGCGAAGAATTCCCCAATGACAATTGAAATTAAAAAGAAAAAGTCAAAAATATTGGGCGTACCAGCCGGGGTGATTGTTGGGCTATGCGTATTGGGATATGTCATTTCGTTAAATGGAGTTCATGACGAAATGATCGCATTCCCTTTGATATTTTTTCCAATGCTCGTCACCATTGGTATGGCTGCGATCGCAAATCTGGCATTTTGGTTTGCAACCGGAAGCTCGCCAAAAAGAGACTCGCCTGGCTCGCTGACAAACGATGAACGTTTGTTAGAGGCCGCGCAACGCCCCGATCGTTTCTGGCTTGTGGCGTCCTATCGCTACCTTCAGCCTATCACGATGGTCGGCGCAGGCTACATAGCAATTTGTCCTGTGATCGGTGTTGTCCTTTTGAAGTAATGGAGTGGGGAAATGGGTTTCCCAAGAGTCTATGAATTCGGCAATGTATTCATCAACGTCGCCAATGCGATGGCGCCGGCCTGAACACCCCGGAGC